>NZ_JBQCGZ010000068.1:0-26587 GCF_051955155.1 Leifsonia sp. | reverse complement strand
CCCCCCGCGCGCCCAGGGGGTCGGGGAGTTGGGGGTGGCCGGCCGGGGTGACCTCGCGGCGGTCGAGGTCACCGGTGCGGCCCTCGCCAGCTCCGCCGTCGAGCCGGGCGACCTGTACGTCGGCGTGCCCGGCCGCAACGCCCACGGAGCGAGCTACGCGACCGCCGCCGCCGAGGCGGGCGCCGTCGCGATCCTGACCGACGAGGAGGGCGCGGACATCGCGGCCGACTCCGGCCTGCCGATCATCGTCACGCCCGACCCGCGCGCCGCCCTCGGTGCCGTCGCCGCGTGGATCCACCGCACGGACGAGAACTCCGCGACGCTGTTCGGCGTGACCGGAACCAACGGCAAGACGAGTGTCGTCTATCTGCTGTACGCGATCCTCGGCCAGCTCGGCGTCGTCGCCGGCTTGACATCCACCGCGGAGCGCCGCATCGGCGAGAAGGCGATCACGAGCAAGCTGACGACGCCGGAGGCCACCGAGCTGCACGCGCTGCTCGCCAGGATGCGCGAGGAGGGCGTCCGCGCGGTCGCCATCGAGGTGTCGGCGCAGGCGCTCAGCCGCCACCGCGTCGACGGCATCGAGTTCGACGTCGTCGGGTTCACGAACCTGAGCCACGACCACCTCGACGACTACACCGCCATGGACGACTACTTCGAGGCGAAGCTGGAGCTGTTCCAGCCGGATCGCGCCCGCCGCGGCGTCGTCACGGTCGACTCCGACTGGGGCAGGGCGCTCGTCGAGCAGTCCCGCATCCCGGTCACCACGCTGTCCTCGTCGCCCGGCTCCGACGCCGAGTGGGTGCTCACGGTGGACGAGGAGACCCTGACCCACACCGCGTTCACGCTGGAGGGCCCCGAGGGCCGCCGCCTGAGCACCAGCGTGCCGTTGCTCGGCGCCTACAACGCCGCCAACGCGGCGCTCGCGATCGTCATGCTGGTGGAGTCCGGCTACGACCTGGAGGCCATCGGCGCAGCGCTGGAGCGCGACGGCGGGATCGACGCCTACGTCCCCGGCCGCACCGAGCGGATCTCCGGCGACCGCGGACCGGTCGTCTTCATCGACTACGGCCACACGCCCGACGCGTTCCTCTCCACGCTGAACGCGCTGCGCAAGGTCACGGCCGGCCGCATCGTGATGGTGTTCGGCGCCGACGGCGACCGGGACACGACCAAGCGCGCCGACATGGGCGCGATCGCCGCCCGCGGCTCCGACGCGGTCGTGATCACCGACTTCCACCCGCGCTGGGAGGACCCGGCCGCCATCCGCGCCGCGCTGCTCGACGGCGCCCGCGCCGCCGTGCCGGACCTGGAGCTCTACGAGGTGCCGGACCCGCGAGCCGCCTTCCGCGCCGCGCTCGCCCTCGCGGGCGAGGGCGACGTCGTCCTGTACGCCGGCCCCGGCCACGAGGACTACCAGGAGGTGGCGGGGGAGCGCATCCCGTACTCCGCCCGCGACGATGCCCGGCTCGCGCTGCGAGAGGCCGGGTGGCTGTAGATGATCGCCCTGACCCTCGCCGAGATCGCCGCCGCCACCCGCGGCACCCTCCTGCTCGACGGCACCGGCGCGACGCCCGAGACCGTCATCAGGGGCCTTGCGACCACCGACTCCCGTGAGGTCGTGGACGGCACCGTCTTCTTCGCCAAGCCCGGCGAGGTGACCGACGGCCACCTGTTCGCGCCGCAGGCCGCCGAGGCCGGCGCCGCGCTGATCGTCGTCGACCACGCCCTCGACCTGTCCGTGCCCCAGCTCCTCGTGGAGGACACCGTCGTCGCGCTCGGCGATCTCGCGACCGAGGTGATCGCCCGCGTCCGCGCGCTCGGGAACCTCACGATCGTCGGCGTCACCGGCTCGAACGGCAAGACGACCACCAAGAACCTGCTGCGCGAGATCCTCGAGCAGGTCGGCCCGACCATCGCTCCGCGCGCCTCGTTCAACAACGAGGTCGGCGCGCCCGTGACCATGATCGAGGTGACGGAGGAGACGCAGTTCCTCGTCGCCGAGATGGGCGCGAGCGGCATCGGCGAGATCGCGCGCCTGGTGCGCATGGCCCGCCCGGACATCGGCATCGTGCTCAAAGTCGGCCTCGCCCACGCCGGCGAGTTCGGCGGCATCGAGAAGACCCTGGCCGCCAAGACCGAGATGGTCAGCGACCTGCTGGAGTCCGACGTCGCTGTGCTCAACCTGGACGACCCGCGCGTCGCGTCGATGCAGGACAAGACCGTCGCCCGCGTGCTCTGGTTCGGCCTCGACGAGCGCGCCGCCGTGCGCGCCACGGACGTCGTCTCCAGTTCGCGCGGCACCTCGTTCACGCTGCACCTCCCGGACGGGCAGTCGCGTCCCGTGCACTTCAGGGTGCTCGGCGAGCACCACGTCATGAACGCGCTGGCCGCCGCCGCCGCCGCGCACACGCTGGACGTCGACATCGACACGATCGTCGACGGCCTGCAGCGGGTGCAGCGCGCCGAGCGCTGGCGGATGGAGGTGATGGGAGGCGCCGACGGCGTGACCATCATCAACGACGCGTACAACGCGAGCCCGGACTCGATGGCCGCCGCCATCAAGACGCTGGCCCAGATCGCCGAGCCGGGGGAGCGCACGATCGCGGTCCTCGGCGAGATGAGCGAGCTCGGCGAGTTCTCCGGCGAGGAGCACGACCGCATCGGCCTGCTCGCCGTGCGGCTCGGGATCGACCAGCTGGTCGTCGTCGGGCCCGCGGCCAGGCGGATGCACATCTCCGCGATCAACGAGGGGTCGTGGGACGGCGAGTCGCTCTACTTCGACACCCAGGACGCCGCCTACGACCACCTGAAGGGCGCGCTGCGCTCCGGTGACACCGTGCTGGTGAAGTCCTCGAACTCCGCGGGGCTGCGCTTCCTCGGCGACCGACTGGGAGAATTGTTCTCGTGAGAGCCCTGCTGACCTCCGGTGCGCTGTCGATGGCGTTCTCGCTGTTCCTGACGCCGCTGTTCATCCGGCTCTTCCACCGCCTCCAGTGGGGCCAGTTCATCCGCGACGACGGTCCGCAGAGCCACCACGCCAAGCGCGGGACGGCCACCATGGGCGGCATCGTCGTGATCCTGGGGACGCTGTTCGGCTACTTCGTCGCGCTGTTGCTGACCGGGGACGAGACCAGCGTGTCCGCGCTGCTCGTGCTGTTCCTGATGGTGGGCCTCGGCGTCGTCGGCTTCGTCGACGACTTCCTGAAGACCCGGCGCGAGCGAAGCCTCGGCCTCACCGGCTGGGCCAAGGTCGGCGGCCAGGTGATCGTCGCGACCGTGTGGGCGCTGCTGGCGATCATGTTCCCGAACGGCCGCGGCGAGACGCCCGCGACCATGAGCGTCTCGTTCATCCGCGACCTCTCCGGCCTCGACTTCGGCGCGATCACCCGGTTCGGCGCGATCGGCGTCATCGTCGGCTACGGGCTGTACCTGATCTGGATCAACTTCATCGTCGCCGCCACCTCCAACGGCGTGAACGTCACGGACGGCCTGGACGGTCTCGCCTCCGGCGCGAGCATCCTCGCCATCGGCGCGTACATCATCATCGGCTTCTGGCAGTCCATCCAGTCGTGCGCGAGCCCGAACCTGAACCCCGAGAACATCGCCAAGTGCTACGAGGTGCGCGACCCGTTCGACCTCGCGATCGTGGCGACCGCGATCGTCGGGGCCGTTGTCGGCTTCCTGTGGTGGAACACTTCGCCCGCGCAGATCTTCCTCGGCGACACCGGCTCGCTCGCGCTCGGCGGCGCCGTCGCGGCCCTCGCCATCCTCAGCCACACCGAGCTGCTGCTCGTGCTGATCGGCGGCCTGTTCGTGATCGAGGCCGGTTCCGTCATCGTGCAGCGGGCCTACTTCAAGCTGACGCACGGCAAACGCATCTTCCTGATGAGTCCCATCCACCATCACTTCGAGCTGAAGGGATGGGCGGAGGTGACCGTCGTCGTGCGGTTCTGGATCGTCGGCGGCCTGCTCGTCGCGGCGGGCGTCGGCACCTTCTACCTCGAATGGCTCGCCACGTGAGCGCGCTCGAGGAGCGCCTGGCCGCGCTCACCAGCTGGCACCACGACTGGTCCGGCCTGCGCGTCGCCGTCTACGGCCTCGGCGTCACCGGCTTCTCGGTCGCCGACACGCTCGCCGAGCTCGGCGCGCAGGTGCTCGTCGTCGCGTCGAAGGCCGACGAGGAGCGCGCGATGCTGCTCGAGGTGATCGGTGCCGAGCTGCTGGAGGAGCCCGATCTGAGCGCCGCCCCCGGGCGGCTGGTGGAGTTCGATCCCGAGCTCATCGTGGTCTCGCCCGGCTTCCACTGGGACCACCCGCTGCTGCTCTGGGCCGCCGAGCGCGGCACCCAGGTCTGGGGCGACATCGAGCTCGCCTGGCGGCTGCGCGACAAGGTCGGCGATCCGGCGGACTGGATCTGCGCCACCGGCACCAACGGCAAGACGACGACCGTGCAGCTGACCGCGACGATGCTGCTCGCCGGCGGCTCCCGGGTCGCGCCGTGCGGCAACATCGGCGTCCCGGTGCTGGACGCGATCCGCGACCCGCAGGGCTTCGACGTCCTCGTCGTCGAGCTCTCCAGCTACCAGCTGCACTGGGTGAACAGGAACCGGGGAGGGCGACTGCAGCCGTACTCGTCCGCGTGCCTGAACATCGCGGACGACCACCTGGACTGGCACGGCTCGCTGGAGGCGTACATCGCCGCGAAGGCCAAGGTCTACGAGAACACCGAGGTCGCCTGCGTCTACAACCGTGCCGACGCGAACACGCTGCACATGGTGGAGCAGGCCGACGTGATCGAGGGCGCCCGCGCCATCGGCTTCGGCCTGGACGTTCCCGGCCCGAGCGACTTCGGGATCGTGGACGGCATCCTGTGCGACCGCGCGTTCCTGGACGACCGGATGCACAGCGCCATCGAGCTGACGACGCTGGACGAGCTGCGCGAGGCGGGCCTCGCGGCGCCGCACGTGGTGGCGAACATCCTCGCCGCCAGCGCGCTCGCCCGCTCCTACGGTGTCCCCCCGCAGGTGATCCGCGACGTCCTGACCGCGTTCCGCCTCGACGCCCACCGCATCGAGCTGGTGCGGGTAGAGGCCGGCATCAGCTGGGTGGACGACTCGAAGGCGACGAACCCGCACGCCGCGGACGCGTCGCTGAAGGCCTACCCGTCCGTCGTCTGGGTCGTCGGCGGCCTGCTCAAGGGCGTGGACATCGAGGAGCTGGTCCGCACGCACGTCTCGCGGCTGCGCGGCGCGGTGCTGATCGGCGCCGACCGCTCGGCGCTGCGCTCCGCATTCGAGCGACACGCCCCGGGGCTGCCGGTGCTGGAGGCGGAGGCCGACGAGACTGAAGGGGTCATGCCGGCGGCGGTCCGGCTGGCCGGCGGTCTGGCCCGCGAGGGCGACACCGTGCTGCTGGCACCCGCTGCCGCGTCGATGGACCAGTTCGCCGACTATGCGGAGCGGGGCAGGAAGTTCCAGCAGGCCGTCAACGAGTTTTTGGGAGGTGAGGCGGATGACGACGAGTCCGCCTCGCGTCCAGGCGCCGACTGAGCACTCCTCCCGCCTCTCCGGGCTGACCGCCCGGATCTCGCTCGGCAAGGCCGCGGCGAGCGAGTCGGCCGACTACTTCCTGCTGCTCGGGATCACGCTGTTCCTGGTGGTCTTCGGGCTGGTCATGGTGCTCTCCTCCTCGTCGGTGGAATCGCACAACGACTCCGACAACTTCTTCGCGCGGTTCTGGTCGCAGGGCGCGTTCGCGCTGATCGGCCTGCCGCTGATGTTCCTGGTCTCGCGGCTGCCGCTGCAGTTCTGGAAGAAGTCGATCTGGTTCCTGCTCGCCGGGGCCTGCTTCCTGCAGGTGCTGGTGCTGCTGACCCCGCTCGGCATGGAGATCGGCGGGAACCGCAACTGGCTGAAGATCGGCGGCTTCACGCTGCAGCCGTCGGAGGCGATCAAGCTCGGCCTGGTGATCTGGCTGGGCGTCGTGCTCGCCCGCAAGAAGGACATGCTGGGCGACTGGAGGCACGTCGCGGTCCCGGTCGTGCCGGTCGCCGGAGCCGCGATCGGCGTCGTCGTGCTCGGCGGCGACCTCGGGACGACCATGATCATGGCCGCGCTCGTGCTCGGCGCGCTCTACTTCGCCGGGGTCAAGCTGCGCTACCTGCTGACCGGTGTCGCCGGCGTCGCGGTCCTGGCGTTCTTCGTCGCGATCTCCAGCCAGAGCAGGCTGGGCCGCATCGCCGCGATGTTCGGAGGGTCGAGCGCCGTCAACCCGGACGTGACCTGGCAGATCGACAACGGCTACTACGCCCTGGCCTCCGGAGGTGTCTTCGGCGTCGGCCTCGGCAACTCGCACTCGAAGTGGTCGTGGCTGCCCGCCGCGGACACCGACTTCATCTTCGCGATCATCGGCGAGGAGCTGGGGCTCATCGGCGCGGTCGTCGTCCTGCTCCTGTTCGTGATGCTCGCGATCGTGTTCCTGCGCATCATCCACGCCTCCACCGACCCGTTCCCGCGGATCACCACGGCGGCGGTCATGGTGTGGCTGATCGGCCAGGCGTTCGTCAACATCGCCGTCGTGCTCGGGGTGATCCCGGTGCTCGGCGTCCCGCTCCCACTGATCTCTGCGGGAGGGACTGCGATGATCTTCTCCATGATCGCAATCGGCATCGTCCTCTCCTTCGCCCGGCAGAACGCCAAGGATGCGCGTCGCGCCAAGGGGCTCGACGCGTGACCCGCTACCTCCTGGCCGGCGGCGGAACCGCAGGCCACGTCAACCCGCTGCTCGCCGTCGCCGACCGGCTGCGCCGCGACGACCCGTCCGCCGAGGTCGTCGTGCTCGGCACCAAGGAGGGGTTGGAGGCCCGCCTGGTGCCCGCGCGCGGCTACGAGCTGGTCACCATCCCGAAGCTGCCGTTCCCGCGCCGCCCGAACGCCGCGGCGCTGCGCTTCCCCGGCGAGTACCGCCGGGCGATCCGCACCGTCGGCACGCTCATCCGGGAGCGCGGCATCGACGCCGTCGTCGGCTTCGGCGGCTACGCGGCCGCGCCCGCATACTCGGCCGCGCGCAAGGCCGGCGTGCCCCTGGTGCTGCACGAGGCGAACGCCCGTCCCGGGCTCGCGAACCGGCTCGGCGCTCGCTACACCCCGTGGGTCGGCGTCGCGTTCGAGGGCACGGCGCTCCCGCACGCCCGGTTCGTCGGGATGCCGCTGCGCATCGAGATCGAGGAGCTCGACCGCGCGGCATCGCGCGACGCCGCCCTCGCCGAGTTCGGACTGTCCGCCGACCGCCCCACGCTGCTGGTGACCGGCGGCTCGCTCGGCGCGCGCCGCCTGAACGCCACCATCTCCGAGCGTGCGAGGGAGCTCACCGCCGCCGGCTGGCAGGTGCTCCACATCCAGGGCGGCCGCGGCGAGCTGACCGATCCCGGTATCGAGCACTACCGGCTGCTCGACTACTGCGACCGCATGGACCTCGCCTTCGCGCTGACCGATGTCGCGGTCGCGCGCGCGGGTGCGGCGACCGTGTGCGAGTTCGCTGCGCTCGGCATCCCGGCCGTCTACGTCCCGTTCCCGATCGGCAACGGCGAGCAGCGCTTCAACGCGGCGGGCGTCGTCCGCGCCGGCGGGGGAATCCTGGTGGACGACGCGGCGTTCCTGCCGTCGTGGGTGGACGAGCACCTGCTCCCGCTGCTCGCCGACCGCGGCCGGGTGGCCGACATGTCGGCGCGGGCCGCGAGCGCGGGCGTCCGCGACGGCTCCGACCGGATGGTGTCGCTCATCCGGAGCGGACTCTCACGGGCGTAGCGTCATACTTAACGCCGGAACCGCCAGCACCGCAGAAGACGACGAAAGCAGCAACGTGACGATCAAACCCGACCTGTCCCTCTCCATCCCCGACGAGCTGGGCGCACTGCACTTCGTGGGGATCGGCGGCTCGGGCATGAGCGGCATCGCCCGGCTGTTCCTGGAGTCCGGCTACACGGTGACCGGCTCCGATGTCCGGCACTCGGCGAACATCGACGCGCTGCGCGCGCTCGGCGCGACCATCGCGATCGGCCACGACGCGGCGAACGTCGGCGACGCCGACACGCTGGTGGTCACCGGGGCGCTCTGGCAGGACAACCCGGAGTACCAGCTCGCGCTGCAGAAGGGCCTGCCGGTCCTGCACCGCTCGCAGGCGCTGGCCTGGTTGATCAACCGCAAGCGGCTGGTCGCGGTCGCGGGCGCCCACGGCAAGACGACCTCCACCGGCATGATCATCACCGGCCTGCTCGGCCTCGGCGAGGACCCGAGCTTCGTCAACGGCGGCGTGATCGCGTCGCTCGGCAAGAGCTCGCAGACGGGTTCCGGGGAGCTGTTCGTCGTGGAGGCGGACGAGTCGGACGGCTCGTTCCTGCTCTACGACACCGCGGTCGCGCTGATCACCAACGTCGACCCCGACCACCTGGACCACTACGGCTCGCTCGAGGCGTTCGAGGACGCCTTCGTGACCTTCGCGAAGGACGCCGACGAGTTCGTCGTCGTCTCCTCCGACGACCCCGGGGCGGTGCACGTCACGAACCGGCTGCGCGAGGCGGCGCCGGACAAGCGCATCGTGACCTTCGGCGAGGCCGAGGACGCCGACGTGCGCGTGCACTCGATCGTCACCGAGGGTCCCGTCGCGTTCTCGCTGACCTTCGACGGCGCGGAGTACTCGGCGCAGCTGCGCGTGCCCGGCCGCCACAACGCCATCAACGCCGCCGGCGCGTTCGCGGTGCTCACCGGGCTCGGCTTCGACCCGGCCGCCGCGCTGGAGGCCATCGCCGAGTTCGGCGGCACCGAGCGCCGCTTCGAGCTGCACGGCACCGTCGGCGGCGTGAGCGTGTACGACGACTACGCCCACCACCCGACCGAGGTCGCGGCGGCGCTGTCCGCCGCGCGCACCGTGGTCGGCGACGGCCGGATCATCGCCGTGCACCAGCCGCACCTGTACAGCCGGACCCGGCTGTTCGCGAAGGAGTTCGCCGAGACCCTGGAGACCTACGCGGACGAGACGGTCGTGCTCGACGTGTACGGCGCACGGGAGGACCCGGAGCCCGGCGTCACCGGCGCGCTGGTCGCCGAGCGCTTCGCGCATCCCGAGCACGTCGCGTTCATCGCCGACTGGCAGCAGGCGGCCGACCACACCGCGCAGATCGCCCGCGACGGCGACTTCGTGATCACGCTCGGCTGCGGCGACGTGTACCGCATCGTCCCGCAGCTCCTGGACTCGCTGCGGCGCACGCGTGGGTAGCCGGTGAAGCGTCCCCAGGGTTTCGACGGGCGGCAGGCGCAGACCCCGGCGCCCCAGGCGCCCGTCCCCGCGGCGCCCGCTCCCGCGGATCGCGACCGCCGGGACCGCGACCGCGACCGGGATCGCCGGGAGGAGCCGCGCGCGGTCACGACGATGACGGAGCCGGTCCCGATCGCCCGGCCCCGCGACGAGTCGCCGTACGCGGCGCTGCCGACGAACCGGGAGATCACCAAGGCCGTGCGCGAGGCGCGCAGGGAGCGCAAGCGGATCGAGCGCGGCGAGGTCAGGCGCTTCACCAAGCGGTCGCGCCGGCGGAGGCTGGCCTGGATCGCCGCCGCGGCCGTCGTCGCCGCGCTGGTACTCGGCGTCGTCGCCGTCGCGTTCTCGCCGCTGCTGGCGCTCCGGCACATCGACGTCGTCGGCGCCTCGCGGCTGGACCAGAAGGCGATCGTGCACAAGCTCGACGACCAGGTCGGCACGCCGCTCCCGCTGCTGGACCAGGCGGCGATCTCGGCCGACCTCGCCGCCTTCCCGCTGATCCGCAGCTACACGCTGGAGAGCCACCCGCCGGACACCCTGGTGATCCGGATCGTGGAGCGCCAGCCGCTCGGCGTGATCCGCCAGGGCAACGCGTACACATTGGTGGACGCTGCCAAGGTGCCCATCTCCTCCAGCGCCGCGCGCCCCGATGGCTTCCCGCTGATCTCCGCCACCGGCGGCTCGGTGGAGACGAGCGCCGACTCCGGCTTCGCGGCGGCGGCCAGCGTGCTCTCGTCGCTTCCCGCGTCGCTGCTCGGCCAGGTGGACACCATCACCGCCAAGACCAAGGACGACGTCTCGTTCACGCTGCGCGGGCGGACGGCCACGGTGGTCTGGGGGAGCGCGGAGGACTCCGCGCTCAAGGCGGCGGACCTCGCGGCGCTCATCAAGAGCGCCGGCGACCGCACGCGCTACGACGTGTCGTCGCCGCACAGCGTGACGACGGGATGAGCCAGTCGGGAATGCGCCGTCGTATCGGACCCGGCCGGGCGCCCGTCTCGCACGCACGCCGCCGATTCGTGACGAATGTCGTGAATCTGCGACGAATGGACCGCGTTCCTCACGAATGGGACGTCGGTTGCGGTGCCGGAGGGCGAAAGCAGGGACGTTGCGCACGGGATTTCCCGACACGCGCCGCGGCTGCGGGGCCGGAGACCCCGACGCCCCTACCGTCGAATCGAGAATTGCATACTCAGCATAACTTTAAGCCTCGACTTGAGGTTGAAGGTTCCCGTGGAGGCCGGACGTGACAGCAAATCAGAACTACCTCGCCGTGATCAAGGTCGTCGGCATCGGCGGCGGCGGCGTCAACGCCGTCAACCGCATGATCGAGCTCGGCCTGCGCGGCGTCGAGTTCATCGCCATCAACACGGACGCGCAGGCGCTGCTGATGAGCGACGCCGACGTGAAGCTCGACGTCGGCCGCGAGATCACCCGCGGCCTCGGCGCCGGAGCGGACCCCGAGGTCGGCCGCCGCGCGGCGGAGGACCACGCCGAGGAGATCGAGGAGGCGCTCGCCGGCGCCGACATGGTCTTCGTCACCGCCGGTGAGGGCGGCGGCACCGGCACTGGCGGCGCGCCCGTCGTCGCACGGATCGCGAAGTCCATCGGCGCGCTCACCATCGGTGTCGTGACCAAGCCGTTCTCGTTCGAGGGCAAGCGCCGCGCGCAGCAGGCCGAGGCCGGCGTGCAGCGGCTCAAGGAAGAGGTCGACACCCTCATCGTCGTGCCGAACGACCGGCTGCTGGAGATCAGCGACCGCGGCATCAGCATGCTCGAGGCGTTCTCCACCGCCGACCAGGTCCTCCTCGCCGGTGTCCAGGGCATCACCGACCTGATCACCACGCCCGGCCTGATCAACCTCGACTTCGCCGACGTCAAGTCGGTCATGCAGGGCGCGGGCTCCGCGCTGATGGGCATCGGCTCCTCCCGAGGCGCCGACCGCGCGATCAAGGCCGCGGAGCTGGCGGTCGCCTCGCCGCTGCTGGAGGCGTCCATCGACGGCGCCCACGGCGTCCTGCTCTCCATCCAGGGCGGATCGAACCTCGGCATCTTCGAGATCAACGACGCCGCGCGGCTGGTCCAGGAGGCGGTGCACCCGGAGGCGAACATCATCTTCGGCGCCGTCATCGACGACACCCTCGGCGACGAGGTGCGCGTGACGGTCATCGCGGCCGGCTTCGACGGCGGCGAGCCGAACGGGAAGCCCGTGATCGACACCCGCCGCTCCACCTTCGTGGAGGCGGGCTCCGAGGAGGCGGCGGCGCCCGCCGTCGAGGCCGCTGCCGAGACCGAGGCCCCGGCGGCCGACGCGTGGCACGCGACCGGCGAGACCCCCGTGACCGAGGCGGCCCAGAAGGACCCGGCGTTCGACGACGAGAATGACGACCTCGACATCCCCGACTTCCTCAAGTAGCCCGCTCGCCGAGCGCTTGGCCGCGGTCCGGGACGGCATCGCCGATGCCGCCCGGGCCGCCGACCGTGCGCCCGAGGAGCTCACGACGATCGTGGTGACCAAGTTCCACCCGGCCTCGCTCGTGCGCGAACTCGCCGCTCTCGGCGTCCGCGACGTGGGGGAGAACCGGCACCAGGAGGCGCAGGAGAAGGCGGCGGAGCTCGCCGACCTCGACCTGCGCTGGCACTTCGTCGGCCAGCTGCAGAGCAAGAAGGCCAGGCAGGTGCGCCGCTACGCCTCCGCCATCCACTCGGTCGACCGGCTCTCGCTGGTGGACGCGCTGCGCAGCGAGGACGGCGACATCGACGCGTTCGTGCAGCTGAACCTCACCGACGACCCCGGCCGCGGCGGCGTCGCGGACAGGGACCTGGAGCCGCTGGTCGAGCACATCCTGGACACGCCGGGACTGCGGCTCGTCGGCGTGATGGCCGTCGCGCCGCTCGACGAGGCGCCGGCGCGCGCGTTCGAGCGCGTCCGCACCGCGAGCGACCGCGTCCGCTCCCTCGCTCCGCAGGCGACCTCGATCTCGGCCGGGATGTCGCAGGACTACCGCGAGGCGATCGCCGCGGGCGCGACACACCTCAGGATCGGGACCGCCATTACCGGGAATCGGCCGCCTCTTCGTTAATCTCGAAGAGGAGAAGGAACAGGCAAGTGCGTGGCGTCGTGTCGGCGCACGTCGAGACGGAGGAAGCCATGGCCAACCCGCTGAAGAAGACGATGGTCTACCTGGGCCTCGCCGACGAGGAGCTGGAGTACGACGAGCAGCCGCAGGAGCAGCAGGCGCAGCACCAGCCGCGCCGCGAGGCGCCGGCGCCCTCGCCCGTCCAGCCGGTCCCGCACCCCGCTCCGGTCGCGCCCGCGGCCGGCCGCGCTCCGGTCACGCCGCTGCGCAAGTCGTCCACCGCACGGAATGCTTCGGTACAGGAAATGAACGAGATCCTCACGGTCCACCCCCGCCAGTACCGCGACGCGCAGGCGATCGCCGAGTCGTTCCGCGAGGGCATCCCGGTGATCATCAACCTCTCGCAGATGAGCGAGGGCGACGCGCGCCGCCTGATCGACTTCGCCAGCGGCCTCTCGCAGGGGCTCTACGGCAAGATCGAGCGCGTCACGCCCAAGGTCTTCCTGCTGTCCCCGTCGCACGTGGTCGTCTCCGGCGAGCACGGCGGTGCGGACGCCGAGGTCGACGCCTCCTTCTTCGCGCAGGCCTGAGCCCGCGAGCTCGCTGAAAGCGCACCACCCCGGCGGGGTGGTGCGCTTTCGTGCATGCGCGGTCGTTCATACTGGATGGGTGCTTGCCGTCTCGATCGTCGCGAACGTCGTCTACTACGCCCTGCTGATCTACTTCTTCGTGATGTGGGCGCGCTTCGTGATCGACCTCGTCCGCACCTTCTCCCGCCAGTGGCGGCCGAAGGGCTTCGGGCTGGTGCTCGCGGAGTCGACCTATGTGGTGACCGATCCGCCCATCCGGTTCTTCCGGCGGATCATCCCTCCGCTGTCGATGGGGCCGGTCGCGATCGACTTCGGCTGGAGCCTGACCATGCTGGTGGTCATCATCGGCCTGTACGTGGTCGGCAACTTCACCTGAGCGTCGCTCGGCCCAGCGCCCCGAGCGCACGATAGGGTGGTCAGGCCGACGCGCCCGAGTGCGGCGGAGTGCGCATCGCCCGCGCATTTTGCTAGCGTTGGCTGAACGCACTTTTTGTTCGTCTTTTCAAGATCTAAGGTGGCTTGCCATGGCGCTGACTCCGGAAGATGTAGTCAACAAGCGGTTCCAACCGACGAAGTTCCGTGAGGGCTACGACCAGGACGAGGTCGACGACTTCCTCGACGAGGTCGTCGTCGAACTGCGTCGACTGGGTCAGGAGAACGAGGAGCTCAAGCAGCGCCTCGTGGCCGCCGACTCCCGCATCGCCGAGCTGCAGCGCTCGTCCGGCTCCGCCCCCGCCCCGGCCGCAGCGGCCCCGGCACCCGCCGCCGACAACGGCGACGTGCAGCGCCTGGAGCGCGAGAACGCCGAGCTCAAGCAGCGCCTCGCCGCCGCCGAGCGCGAGGCCGAGAACGCCAAGCAGCAGGCCTCCGCCGCTCCCGCCGCCGCCGCGGGCGCCGCCGGCGGTGCCGCAGCGGGCTTCGCGGCCGGCTCGACCGACGCCAACGACCCCAACGCGACCAACAACCTCCTGCAGCTGGCCCGCCGCCTGCACGAGGAGCACGTCCGCGAGGGTGTCGAGAAGCGCGACGCCCTGATCGCGGAGGGGCACGCCACCGCCGCCCGCATCGTCGCAGAGGCCGAGTCCAAGCAGCGTGCGCAGATCAGTGCCCTCGACCAGGAGCGTTCCACCCTCGAGCGTCGCATCGACGAGCTCCGCGGGTTCGAGCGCGACTACCGCCAGGGCCTCAAGAGCTACATCGAGGGCCAGCTGCGCGACCTCGACAGCCAGCAGGTCAGTGGCTCGCAGGGCTTCGGCCAGAACCGTCCCGCCGCGGTGAACACGGGCGGCGTCCCCGCGCCGGTCCCCGCCGGATCGTCGGACGGCTCGAACAGCCAGGACCAGGGCAACCAGCCCCCGGTCTTCCCCGGCTTTGGAGGCTAGTACCTCCCGGTCCAAGGTCAGCGTCCGGGCCTTGGCGATCCTGGCGGCGGTCGCGCTCTGCGTGTACCTCGTCGACCAGATCGCCAAGGTCCTGGTCGTTTCGAACCTGTACGAGGGCCAGCAGCTCGAGGTCCTTGGACAGCTCCTGCAGTTCCACTTCGTCAAGAACGCGGGTGCCGCGTTCTCGATCGGCAGCGGATCCACGTGGATCTTCTCGATCGTCGGCGTCGGCGTGCTCGGCTTCGTGATCTGGTACGCGCCGCGCATCCGCTCCGTCGCCTGGGCCGTCCTGTTCGGACTCCTGCTCGGTGGACTGCTCGGGAACCTCACGGACCGCTTGTTCCGGGAACCCGGCTTCGGTGTCGGGCACGTGGTCGACTTCCTGCAGATCCCGCTGCTGCCCGCCATCTTCAATCTGGCCGACGTGGCGATCGTCTCCAGCATGGCCCTGTTCCTGATCCTCACGATCCGCGGGATCGGCCTGGACGGCCGCCGCGCGCAGGACGAGGAGGACGTCGCCGAGGGCGATGAGCCCGCGGAGACCGTGCCGCCTGTCGAGCAGGCACGGCCGGTGGAGGCAACGCACACCGAGACGCCGGACACCCCCGGCGACGAGCCAGGGAGCCCGCGGGCCTGATGGAGTCGCGCAGCTTCCCCATCCCCGACGGGCTGGAGGGCGCGCGCGTCGACGCGGGCCTCGCCAAGCTCCTCGGCTTCTCGCGCAGCTTCGCGGCTGAGATCGCCGAGGCCGGCGGCGTGACCGTCGACGGCCGCGAGGCCGGCAAGTCCGACCGCCTGAGCGCCGGCTCCTGGCTCGAGGTGAGCTGGCAGCCGCGCGAGGAGGCGCGGATCGTGCCGATCGCGGTCCCCGAGCTCACGATCGTGCACGACGACGACGACATCGTCGTGATCGACAAGCCGGTCGGTGTCGCCGCCCACCCGTCGGTGGGCTGGGAGGGACCCACGGTCCTCGGCGCCCTCGCGGCCGCCGGCTTCCGCATCTCCACCTCGGGCGCCGCAGAGCGCGCCGGCATCGTGCACCGCCTCGACGCCGGGACGAGCGGCCTCATGGTCGTCGCCAAGTCCGAGCACGCGTACACCGTGCTCAAGCGCGCGTTCCACGACCGCACGGTCGAGAAGATCTACCACGCCGTCGTCCAGGGCCATCCCGATCCGCTGACCGGGACCGTGGACGCGCCGATCGGGCGGCACCCGCGCAGCGACTGGAAGTTCGCGGTCGTCGCCGGCGGGAAGCCGTCGGTGACCCACTACGAGACGATCGAGGCGTTCCCGGCCGCGAGCCTGCTGGAGATCCACCTGGAGACCGGCCGAACCCACCAGATCCGCGTGCACATGTCCGCGCAGCGGCACCCGTGCGTCGGCGACGCCATGTACGGCGCGGACCCGACCCTCTCGGCGAGGCTCGGCCTCACCCGGCAGTGGCTGCACGCCGTCCAGCTCGCCTTCACGCACCCCGCGACGGGGGAGTGGACGACCTTCACGACGGGCTACCCCGCGGACCTGCAACACGCCCTCGACGTGCTCCGCGCCTCCTAGCTCCGCCGTCCTCCCGAGGGTCTTCCGCCATCGCTTCCGGGGTTCTTCACGGCCGCGTCCGGCGTGTCGCGGGAAGAAGTCCGGAAGCGTTGGCGAGGGGCCAACCACGGCGGCGGAAAAGTTCGTAGGCTGGTACTCAAATGGCCGACTCCTTCGTTCACCTCCACGTCCACAGCGAGTACTCCATGCTGGACGGTGCCGCGCGGGTGAAACCGCTGATCGACGCGGCCGTCGGGCAGGGGATGCCCGCCGTCGCGGTCACCGACCACGGCAACATGTTCGGTGCTTTCGACTTCTGGCGCACGGCGACCGACGCGGGCATCAAGCCGATCATCGGCACCGAGGCGTACCTGACCCCCGGCACGCACCGCACCGACAAGACCAGGATCCGCTGGGGCGACGGCGGCGGCGACGACGTGTCCGGCTCCGGCGCGTACACGCACATGACCATGCTCGCCGCGACGACCGAGGGGATGCACAACCTCTTCCGGCTCTCGTCGTACGCGTCCATGGAGGGCTACTACTTCAAGCCGCGCATGGACCGCGAGCTGCTGAGCCGCTACTCGAAGGGCATCATCGCCACGACCGGCTGCCCGTCCGGCGAGGTGCAGACCCGGCTCCGGCTCGGGCAGTACGAGGAGGCCAAGAAGGCAGCGGCCGAGTTCCGCGACATCTTCGGCAAGGAGAACTTCTTCGCCGAGATCATGGACCACGGGCTCGGGATCGAGCGCCGGATCATGTCCGACCTGATCCGGCTGGCCAAGGAGCTCAACATCCCGCTGGTCGCCACCAACGACCTCCACTACACGCACGCCGAGGACGCGAAGAGCCACGCCGCGCTGTTGTGCGTGCAGTCCGGGTCGACGCTGGACGACCCGAATCGGTTCAAGTTCGACGCCGACGAGTTCTACCTCAAGACGCCGGAGCAGATGCGTGACCTGTTCCGCGACCACCCCGACGCGTGCGACAACACCCTCGCGATCGCCGAGCGCTGCGACGTGAAGTTCGACACCGCCGCCAACTACATGCCGCGCTTCCCCGTCCCGGAGGGCGAGACCGAGCAGACCTGGTTCGTCAAGGAGGTCGAGAAGGGCCTGGGCGAGCGCTACCCGGACGGGATCACCCCGGAGGTCCGCAAGCAGGCCGACTACGAGATCGGCGTCATCTCGCAGATGGGCTTCCCCGGCTACTTCCTCGTCGTCGCCGACTTCATCAACTGGTCGAAGCGCAACGGCATCCGCGTCGGCCCCGGCCGCGGCTCCGGCGCCGGCTCGATGGCGGCGTACGCGATGCGGATCACCGACCTCGACCCGCTGCAGCACGGCCTCATCTTCGAGCGCTTCCTGAACCCCGACCGCGTCTCCATGCCCGACTTCGACGTCGACTTCGACGACCGTCGTCGCGGCGAGGTCATCAAGTACGTGACCGAGAAGTACGGCTCGGAGCGCGTCGCCCAGATCGTCACCTACGGCACCATCAAGGCCAAGCAGGCCCTCAAGGACTCCGGCCGCGTGCTCGGCTTCCCGTTCTCGATGGGCGAGAAGCTCACCAAGGCGATGCCGCCGCCCGTGATGGGCAAGGACATCCCGCTCACCGGCATCTTCGACAAGAACCACCCGCGCTACAAGGAGGCCGTCGACATCCGCGCGGTCGTGGAGTCGGACCCCGAGGCGAAGACGGTCTTCGACACCGCCCTGGGGCTGGAGAACCTGAAGCGTCAGTGGGGCGTGCACGCCGCCGGCGTGATCATGTCGTCCGATCCCCTGATCGACGTCATCCCGATCATGAAGCGCGAGCAGGACGGCCAGATCGTCACGCAGTTCGACTACCCGGCGTGCGAGTCGCTCGGTCTGATCAAGATGGACTTCCTGGGGCTGCGCAACCTCACGATCATCAACGACGCGCTCGACAACATCCGCGACAACCGCGGCGAGAACCTGGTGCTCGAGGATCTGACGCTGGACGACCGCCCCGCGTACGAGCTGCTGTCCCGCGGCGACACGCTCGGCGTGTTCCAGCTCGACGGCGGGCCGATGCGCTCGCTGCTGCGGCTGATGAAGCCGGACAACTTCGAGGACATCTCGGCGCTCATCGCGCTGTACCGCCCCGGCCCCATGGGTGCGAACTCGCACACCAACTACGCGCTGCGCAAGAACGGCCTCCAGGAGATCACGCCGATCCATCCGGAGCTCGCGGAGCCGCTCGCCGACATCCTCTCCACCAGCTACGGCCTGATCATCTACCAGGAGCAGGTCATGGCCATCGCGCAGAAGGTCGCCGGGTTCTCGCTCGGCCAAGCAGACATCCTGCGCCGCGCGATGGGCAAGAAGAAGAAGTCGGAGCTGGACAAGCAGTTCGAGGGCTTCTCGCAGGGCATGCAGGCCAACGGCTACTCGATGGACGCGGTCAACAAGCTCTGGGAGATCCTCCTCCCGTTCTCCGACTACGCCTTCAACAAAGCGCACTCGGCCGCCTACGGCGTCATCTCCTACTGGACCGCCTACCTCAAGGCGCACTACCCGGCCGAGTACATGGCGGCGCTGCTGACCAGCGTCGGCGACTCCAAGGACAAGATGGCGCTCTACCTCAACGAGTGCCGCCGGATGGGCATCAAGGTGCTGCCGCCGGACGTCAACGAGTCCAACCTGTACTTCGCCGCCGTCGGCGAGGACATCCGCTTCGGGATGGGCGCCGTGCGCAACGTCGGCGCCAACGTCGTGGAGGGCGTCCGCGAGGCGCGCGAGTCCAAGGGCCGGTTCGAGTCGTTCCACGACTTCTTGAACAAGGTGCCGATCCACGCCGCGAACAAGCGGACTGTGGAGTCGCTGATCAAGGCGGGCGCGTTCGACTCGCTCGGCCACACCCGCCGGGCGCTGGTCGAGGTGCACGAGGACGCCGTCGAATCGGCGGTGAAGATCAAGCGCAGCGAGGCGAACGGCGACGTCGGGTTCGATTTCGACAGCCTGTGGGGCGACGACGAGCCGAACCAGTCGCAGCACCATATCCCCGAGCGGCCGGAGTGGGTCAAGCGCGACAAGCTCGCGTTCGAGCGCGAGATGCTCGGTCTCTACGTGTCCGACCACCCGCTGGCCGGCCTGGAGCTGCAGCTGGCCAAACTCGCGAGCACATCGATCGCCGAACTGCTGGCCTCCGAGAGCGTTCAGGACGGCGACACCGTCGTCATCGCGGGCCTGGTGACGAGCGTTCAGCACCGCGTGGCCAAGGCCTCCGGCAACCAGTACGGCATGATCCAGGTCGAGGACTTCGGCGGCGAGATGACCGCCATGTTCATGGGCAAGGCCTACCAGGAGTTCTCGTCGATGCTGCAGGGCGACTCGATCGTCGTCGTCCGGGGCCGCGTGAGCCTGCGCGACGACGGCATGAACCTGCACGCCTTCAGCCTCATGGTGCCCGATCTGGGCCAGGCCGACGACGTCGGCACCCTGACGATCACGATGCCGGACCAGCGCGCGACCACGGACACGGTGAGCTCGCTCGCGGAGGTGCTCGCGCGCCATCCGGGCGACAGCGAGGTGCGGCTGCGCCTGGTCAAGGGTCAGGTCGCGCGGGTGTTCGAGGTCCCCAAGCCGGTGAAGGTCTCCCCGGACCTGTACGGCGAGCTCAAGGGCCTGCTCGGCCCGAACTGCCTGGTCTGAGCCGTCAGTCGAGCTCGCTCGGCCGGTGGTAGCGGCGCTCGTGGTAGAGCAGCGGCTCGTCCTCGGCGCCGAAGCCGCCCTCCTCGATCTGCACGACGACGACCGCGCTGTTGTGCACGGGGAAGCGCTCGACGATGCGGCCGACCATCCAGGCCGTCACGTCCTTGATGATCGGCAGGCCGTGCGGGCCGCGGTACCAGTGGTCGCCGAGGAACCGGCGGGCGTTGTCGGCGGAGAGGATCTCGGCGACGGCCTTGTTGCGCACCCCGAGCATGTGGATGGCGACCCTGTCGGTCTCCGCGATCGCCGGCCAGCTCGACGCCGACAGCGCCATGTTGAACGTCGCGAGCGGCGGGACCGCCGCGAGCGACGCCAGCGAGGTGGCGGTGAAGCCGACCGGGGTGCCGTCCGCGGTCTGCGCGGTGACGATCGCGACGCCGGCGGCATGCCTGCGGAAGGCCTGACGGAACGCGGCGAGGTCGGGCGTGGGATCGAGGGGACGGGCGGGCGCCTGATCGGCGGCCGGCTCGGAGGCTGAGCTGTTCATACAGGTAAAGCAAACACCGTTCGGCAGTGGGGAATTTCCGCGAGGGAAGGACCGGCGGGAAGCGGATAGGCTGGATCGGTCATGATGCAGACCATCGATCTCCGCGGAATCCAGCCTACTCGCGCCGCCTTCGAGCGCCTCGTCCCGCGTCCCGTCGTGGACGTGCAGGTGGCGATGCATGCGGCGTCCGAGCTGATCGAGGACGTGCGCTCGCGCGGTCTCGCAGCGCTCGCGGAGCAGGCGGAGCGCTTCGACGGCGGGGCGCCCGCGTCGGTCCGCGTCCCCGCGTCGGTGATCGCCGCGGCCGTCACCGCGCTCCCCGCCGACGTGCGGGCGGCGCTGGAGGAGGCGATCGCCCGCGTGCGCGAGGCGACCGCGGCCCAGGTGCCGCCGGCCGCAGAGACGGTGATCGGCCCCGGCGCGACGATCGTGCAGCGCTGGCAGCCGGTCGAGCGCGCCGGCCTCTACGTGCCGGGCGGAAAGGCCGTGTACCCGTCCAGCGTCGTGATGAACGCGGTTCCCGCACAGGTCGCGGGCGTCGCGTCTGTCGCGCTCGCGAGCCCGCCGCAGCGGGAGTTCGGAGGTGCGGTGCACCCGGCCATCCTCGGCGCGGCCGGCCTGCTCGGCATCGACGAGGTCTACGCGATGGGCGGCGCCGGCGCGATCGGCGCGCTGGCCTGGGGCGTCGAGGAGATCGGCCTCGACCCGGTGCAGGTCATCACCGGCCCCGGCAACATCTACGTCGCCGCCGCGAAGCGGCTCGTGCGCGGGCAGACCGGCATCGACTCGGAGGCCGGCACCACCGAGATCCTGGTGATCGCCGACGGCACCGCCGACCCGCGCCTCGTCGCCGCCGACCTGATCAGCCAGGCCGAGCACGACGAGGCAGCCGCATCCCTGCTGGTCACCGACAGCCCGGCCTTCGCCGGCCGCGTCGCGGTCGAGCTGGAGGCGCTGGCCGGGGCCACCCGGCACGCCGAGCGCGTGCGCACCGCCCTCTCCGGCCAGCAGTCCGCGATCGTCCTCGTGGACGACATCGCGGCGGCCGCCGCGTTCAGCAACGCGTACGGCCCCGAGCACCTGGAGATCCAGACGGCGGACGACGACGCCGTGCTCGCCCGCATCCAGAACGCCGGCGCGATCTTCCTCGGCCCGAGCTCCCCGGTCAGCCTCGGCGACTACCTCGCCGGCTCCAACCACGTGCTGCCGACCGGCGGCCAGGCGCGGTTCTCTCCGGGCCTCGGGGCGTACTCCTTCCTGCGACCGCAGCAGGTCATCCGCTATGACAGGGAGGCGCTGAGCGAGGTCGCCGACCGCATCCTCGCCCTCTCCGGTGCCGAGGACCTGCCCGCGCACGGCGAGGCGGTCAGCATCCGCTTCGCCGGGTGAAACACCGGTAGAATATCCGTCATGTTCTGCCCCTTCTGCCGCCACCCCGACTCCCGCGTCATCGACTCCCGCACGAGCGACGACGGCCTGTCGATCCGGCGCCGCCGGCAGTGCCCGGAGTGCGGGCGGCGGTTCTCGACCACCGAGACCGCGAGCCTCAGCGTGATCAAGCGCAGCGGGGTCGTCGAGCCGTTCAGCCGCGAGAAGATCGTGCTCGGCGTCCGCAAGGCCTGCCAGGGCCGGCCGGTGACCGACTCCGACCTGGCGGTGCTCGCGCAGAAGGTCGAGGAGACCATCCGCTCGACCGGCGCCTCCCAGATCGAGGCGAACGACATCGGGCTCGCCATCCTGCCGGAGCTCCGGGAGCTGGACGAGGTCGCGTACCTGCGCTTCGCGAGCGTCTACCAGGCGTTCGACTCGCTGGAGGACTTCGAGGACGCCATCCAGCAGCTCCGGGTCGCCCACCACGGCGAGCCGGCCGACGTCCAGGCCTGAGCCGGGCGGCCGATCGCGCGCACGGTATTCTCGTACCGG
This sequence comes from Leifsonia sp., assembly GCF_051955155.1. Taxonomy (NCBI): domain Bacteria; kingdom Bacillati; phylum Actinomycetota; class Actinomycetes; order Micrococcales; family Microbacteriaceae; genus Leifsonia; species Leifsonia sp. Next base: position 4,537 of record NZ_JBQCGZ010000068.1, on the reverse strand, counting down.
CATGTATCGCACACTCTTCTCCCTCGTCCTGTCCAAGCTCGACCCCGAGCGGGCCCATCACCTCGCCTTCCTGGTGATCCGCGCCATCCCCGCGGTCGGGCTCGGCGGCCTGGTGCGCCGGTTCACGGCGCCGGACCCGTCGCTGGCCGTCGAAGCGCTCGGATTGCGCTTCGACTCGCCGTTCGGCATCGCCGCGGGCTTCGACAAGGACGGGGAGGCGGTCATCGGCCTCGGCGACCTGGGCTTCGGCCACGTCGAGGTCGGCACGATCACCGCCATCCCGCAGCCGGGCAACGACAGACCGCGGCTGTTCCGGCTCATCCCGGACCGCGCCGTGATCAACCGGATGGGCTTCAACAACCGCGGAGCGGGCGTCGCCGCGAACCGCCTGCTCGCGGTGCGCCGTCACCGTCGCCGTCCGGTGCTCGGCGTCAACATCGGCAAGAGCCGCGTCGTCGCGGTCGAGGACGCGACGGCCGACTACCTCACCAGCGCCAGGGCGCTCGCCCCGGTCGCCGACTATCTCGTCGTCAACGTCAGCTCTCCGAACACCCCCGGCCTGCGCGGCCTGCAGGAGCTGGAGCTCCTGGCGCCGCTGCTGCGCTCGGTGAAAGAGGTGGCGGGGGAGAAGCCGCTGCTGGTGAAGATCGCACCGGACCTCACGGACGAGCAGGTGGAGAAGATCGCGGGCCTCGCGGTCGAGCTCGGCCTCGCCGGCATCATCGCCACCAACACCACCATCGCGCGCGACGGCCTCGTGACCGACCCCGCCGTCGTCGAGGCGGCCGGCGCGGGCGGACTGTCCGGCGCGCCGCTCGCCGAGCGGTCGCTCGAGGTGCTGCGGCTCATCCGCGCGACCGTCCCCGCCGACCTGTGCGTCATCTCCGTCGGCGGCGTCGAGACCGCCGAGGACGTGCAGCGCCGGCTGGACGCGGGCGCGACGCTCGTGCAGGGCTACACCGCGTTCCTCTACCGCGGCCCGCTGTGGGCGCGGCACATCAACAGGGGGCTGCTACGCCTCCGGCGTTCCCTGGTGGAAGCGTAGGCGCCAGCGGCCGCCGCTGCGCAGCCACAGCGAGCTGCGCAGGCTGCCGCCCCGCGCGTCGACCGTTCGCGCCGTGAGCAGGATGGTGTCCGCGCCGATGCGCTGGGTGCCGAGCACGGAGATCTCCGCGGCCGGCTCATCCTCGTCGGCGAGGGCTTGCAGGATCGCATCACGCCCCCACAGCCGTCCGGAGCGCCCGATCTCCTCGAAGTCGGGATGCAGCAGCTCCGCCACACGGGCGGAGTCGCCGCGCACCGCCGGCTCGATCAGCTCGCGCTCGAGGCGGACGACGACCTCCTCGTCCGTTTCCTCCGCGGGAAGGCCGTCGAACAGGTCGAACTCGACGGACGCGTTCTCCGTCGCGACGGGCTCCGCCTCGAGCACCGGTGCCGTGGGTTCCGGGGCCACCGCGACCGATCCCCCCGGCCAGCCGGGTCCGATCGGGATGGCGTCGCCGTCGCGGTACGCCGTCGCGACGGCCCGCGCGCGCACGTCCGCCGCCTCGTTGAGCTCGTGGCCGGCGTGGCCCTTCACCCACTCGAAGACGTAGCGGCGGCCCTGCAGGGCGCGGTCGAGCCGCTCCAGCAGCTCCCGGTTGAGCACGGGGGAGCCGTCGGCCTTGCGCCAGCCCTTCCGCTTCCAGCCGGGCATCCACTTGGTGACCGAGTTGATGACGTACTGGCTGTCGCACAGGATGTGCAGGTCGTCGTCGACGTGCGCCGTGGACTCCAGCAGATCGATGACCGCCATGAGCTCGCCCATGTTGTTGGTGCCGTGCGGCCAGCCGCCCGCCGACCAGTGGTCGTCGTCGACGTACCAGGCCCAGCCCGCCGGGCCGGGGTTGCTGAGGGCGGACCCGTCCGCCGCTGCGACGATCGTCACGTCAGCTGGGGAACTGGCCGCGCTTGACCTGCGGCTTCGGCAGGCGCATCACCCGCAGCTGCAGCGCGCGCATCGCCGCGTACCACTTGAGCCCGCGCTCGACCTTGGTCTTGCCGAACTTGTCGCCGATCTTCTTCGTCACGCGGAAGCCGAGGAACACGCAGTCGAGCACGGCGATCAGGAAGAACGCCCACAGGGCGACGAGGCCCCACACCTGCATGAACGCCCACGGCAGGAAGCTGAGAACGATCACCAGCAGCATCACCGGGATGAGGAACGCGCCGATGCTGAACCGGGCGTCGACGTAGTCGCGCACGAAGCGGCGCTGCGGGCCGCGGTCGCGCGCGGTCAGGTAGCGCTCGTCGCCGGCCGCCATGCCGATGCGGGCCTTCTCGCGCGCCTCCGCCTGCTTGGCGCGCGCGTTCCTGGCCGCCTCCTTGCGGTCGTTCGGCACCAGCGGCCGCTTGCGGGCCGCCTCCTGCTCGCGGCGCGAGGGCGTCGGGACGCCCTTGCCCTGCTTGAGACGGTCGGCCGTCTCCTCCGGGGTCTCGACGACGGGCGTCTCCGCCTCCGCCGCCTGGTTCTGTCGTTTCGCCAACGCTAAGCCTTCGGTTCGTAGGGTCCGTTTAAGATTACCCGCATGACAGACTCCCTTGAGACTCCGAACGCCGACTCGTCTGGGGCGGAGGAGCGCGTTCGCGCCGCCGTCGAGGCGGGGCTGCCGGCGACGATCGCCGAGCTCTCCCGCCTGGTCCGCATCCCCTCGGTGTCGTGGGCGGCGTACGACGCGGCGAACGTGCGCGCCAGCGCTGACGCGGTGGCGGCGCTGCTGACCGACACCGGGGCCTTCGACAGCGTCGAGGTGAAGCAGGCGCCGATCCAGGGCGAGACCCTCGGCCAGCCCGCCGTGCTCGCGACCAGGGCGGCGAAGAACGGCCGCCCGACCGTCCTGCTGTACGCCCACCACGACGTGCAGCCGCAGGGCGACGCCGCGAACTGGGACACGCCGCCGTTCGAACCGACGGTGCGCGGCGACCGGCTCTACGGCCGCGGCGCCGCCGACGACAAGGCGGGCGTGCTGTCGCACGTCGCGAGCGTCCGGGCGCTGGTGGAGGCCCTGGGCGACTTCGACCTGGGCCTCGCGGTCTTCATCGAGGGCGAGGAGGAGTTCGGCTCGCGCTCGTTCGCGAACTTCCTGGAGCAGAACAAGGAGGCGCTGGCGGCCGACGTGATCGTCGTCGCCGACTCCGACAACGTCGACGTCGACACCCCGGCCCTGACCGTCTCGCTGCGCGGCAACGTCACCTTCCGGCTCACGGTCTCGACCCTCGAGCACGCCTCGCACTCCGGCATGTACGGGGGAGCGGCGCCGGACGCGATGATGGCGATGGTCAAGCTGCTCGCCACGCTGCACGATACGAACGGCGAGGTGGCCGTCGACGGCTTCCTCGCGCACGACACCGCCGAGGAGCCCCCGCACGTGAGCGAGGAGCAGTTCCGTGAGGAGGCCGCCCTGCTGCCCGGCGTCACGCCGATCGGCAGCGGACCCATCCTGTCGCGGATGTGGTCGAAGCCGACCGTCACGATCACCGGCATCGACGCGCCGAGCGTCGCCGACGCCTCCAACACCCTGCTGCCGACGGTGGCGGTGCGGCTGAGTGCGCGTGTCGCGCCCGGTCAGCCGGCGGCGGACGCGTACGCGGCCCTGGAGCGCCACCTGCGCGCGCACGCGCCGTTCGGAGCGCATGTCGAGATCGACGACGTCGACACCGGAGAGGCGTTCCTCGTCGACACCGCTGGCTGGGCGGCGACCGAGGCCAAGCGCGCGATGGCGGACGCCTGGGGGAAGGAGGCGGTCGAGACCGGCGTCGGCGGGTCCATCCCGTTCATCGCCGACCTGGTCCGCGAGTTCCCGGAGGCGCAGATCCTGGTGACCGGCGTCGAGGACCCCGACACGCGCGCGCACAGCCCGAACGAGTCGCTGCACCTCGGCGTGTTCAAGCGGGCGATCCTGGCGGAGGCGCTGCTGCTGGCGCGCCTGAACGAGCGCGCCGGCTGACTCGACGCGTTCGCAGGAATCCGACGTAGAATCGACCCAGATCTCGCATCGCAACCCGTGAGGAGTCCCATGACCGACACAATGCTGACCGAGGCCAAGGCACACGGCGTCGGCCTCACCGACGCAGCCGCCGCCAAGGTCAAGAGCCTGCTCGAGCAGGAGGGCCGCGACGACCTGCGTCTGCGCGTCGCCGTCCAGCCCGGCGGATGCTCCGGTCTGATCTACCAGCTGTACTTCGACGAGCGCATGCTCGACGGCGACGCGACGGTCGACTTCGACGGCGTCGAGGTCATCGTCGACAAGATGAGCGTGCCCTACCTCGACGGCGCCTCGATCGACTTCGAGGACACGATCCAGAAGCAGGGTTTCACCATCGACAACCCCACCGCGACGGGTTCCTGCGCCTGCGGGGACTCGTTCCACTGAGTCGTCCTTAGCACATCGAAACGCACTGGGCCGCCCCGCGAGGGGCGGCCCAATGTGTTGGAATGAGGGTGTGCGGCGGAGTCGGGTAGGGACAGCCACCTACATTTTGATGTGAACTGTCCCAC
>NZ_JBQCGZ010000067.1:0-32335 GCF_051955155.1 Leifsonia sp. | reverse complement strand
GCCGGCGCGCGGCGTGTCGCGTGAAGAACTCCGGAAGCGACAGCGGGCTGGCAGGAGGGCGGGCTGGAGGGCCGCCTTATCATGGGGATGCCGACCCGCAGGAGGCCCCTCCGATGACCCGCGTCCCCACCGTCTACGATGTCGCGACCCACGCCGGAGTCTCGATCGCCACGGTGTCCCGCGTGTTCCGGCGCCCGGAATCCGTGAAGGACACGACGCGCGAGCGGGTCCTGGCCTCGGTGGAGGCGCTGGGCTACGTGCCGAGCGGCGCGGCACGGGGGCTCGCCGCGCGGCGCACGGGGGTGATCGGGCTGTTCTTCCCTGGTCTCGACGCGCTCGACGTTGCGGCGGGCGCCCAGCTCGACGAAGATGCGGCCGAAGCGGCGTCCATCGTCCGCGACATCGGCGGATCGGCGGACACCCGCGCCGGCGACCTGTACTTCGACGAGGTGCTGCGGGGCAGCGAGGTGGAGGCGTGGCGCTGCGGCTTCGTCCTGATGGTCGGGGTCGGCCGCGGTGCGACGGCGCACGACACGCTGGTCGACATGGCCGGCCGCGTGGACGGGCTGATCGTCCTCGCCGGCAGCGTCCCCGACGCCGAGATCCGCCATCTCGCCCGCCGGCTGCCCGTGGTGGTGATGGCCGGGCAGCGCCACGGCGACGACCTCGACCACGTCTCGGTCAGCAATGCCGCCGGGATGCGCACGCTCGCCGGCCACCTGATCGACGACCTCCGCGTGCCCTCGATCGCCTACGTCGCCGGCAGCGAAGGCTCCCCCGACGACGCCGAGCGCTGGCAGGGCTTCCGGGAGGCGCTCGCCGACCGCGGCCTGCCGGTGCCCGCCGCGCCCGACCACCGCGGCGAGTTCACCCGTGACGGCGGGCGGCGGGTCGGCCGCGCCATCCTCGCCGGAGAGCACCTCCCGCGCGCCGTCGTCTGCGCGAACGATCAGATGGCCCTCGGCGTCATCGATGCCGCGAGGATCGGCGGCGTCGACGTGCCGGGCGAGCTCATCGTGACCGGCTTCGACGGGATCGACGCCGGGCGCGTCTCGACGCCCCGGCTGACCACCGTCACCCAGCCGATGGAGGAGGTCGGCCGGGCCGCGGTGCAGACCCTCGTCCGCCGGCTCGCGGATCCGACCCGTCCCGCCGCGTCCGTACGGCTGCCCGTGCAGGTCGTCCTGCGCGAGTCCTCCGAACCTGTCTGAGGGCGGCGGCCACCACGCCCGCGGGGCATGACGCCGGGTGGGTTCTGGACCGACCGGAGTTGAGAAAAGAAATGTATGCGCATACAGTCGAGGTGCAACGACCCCAGAGAAGGTGGCAATGACGCACACACGACCCCCAGGCGTCCGGCGACGTCGGCGGCTCGGCGCCCTCGCAGGGCTCGCCGCGGCAGCCCTGGCGCTGTCCGGCTGCAGCATCACGATCAGGAGCCAGCAGGACCCGTCCATCCCCGCAGACACCATGCTGCTCGCCGCCGACAAAGGCACCCCGATGATGGAGCGCAACTTCAACCCGTACCTCGTGAACAAGCGCGCGGCTTCCTCCTACATCTACGAGCCGCTCGTCGTCATCAACGTGCTCGACGGGAAGGGCACGCCCTGGCTGGCCTCGAAGGTCGAGCAGCCCGACGCCCGCACGATCGACTACACGATCCGCGACGGCGTGAAATGGTCAGACGGCGAGCCGTTCACTGTCGACGACGTGGTGTTCACGCTGAACCTCATCAAGAAGTTCCCCACGCTCGATCTGAAGGGCGCCTGGCAGCACATCGCGTCGCTCGAGGTGAAGGGCGACCATCTCGTCATCCACCTGAAGGAGGACGACGCCCCCGCCCAGGACATCATCTCCCAGACGCTGATCGTCCCCGAGCACATCTGGAAGAACGTCACGAGCCCGGACACCTGGCGCGACCCGAACCCGGTCGGCACCGGCCCGTACACGCTCGGCAACTTCACGTCGCAGCAGTACACGATGGACAAATTCGATGGCTACTGGCAGGCGGACAGGGTGCAGGTGAAGCACCTCGTGCTCCCCGCCGCGACGAGCGAGCTCGACGTCGCCACCAAGGGCTTCGACTGGGCGTACGCGTTCATGAGCGACGTGCAGGGCACCTGGGTCGACGCGAACCCGCACAACAAGTACTGGTTCCCGCCGGGCGGGATCATCGGCCTCATGCCGAACCTCACGGTCAAGCCGTTCGACGACCTGAACGTGCGTCGCGGCCTCGCTCTCGCGCTCGACAGGGACAAGATCGCCGACGCGGCCACCGAGGGCTACATGAAGCCCGCCGGGCAGACCGGCTTGATCCTCCCGAACCAGGAGAAGGAACTCGACCCGAGCATCCCGGACGGCGGACTGATCAAGCAGGACACCGCCGGTGCCCTTGCCGCGTTCGCCGAGGCCGGATACACGCAGAAGGAGGGCAAGCTCGTCGGCCCCGACGGCAAGCCGTTCTCGTTCTCCATCACGACGGCGAACGGCTACTCCGACTGGCTGCGCGCCGTGCAGGAGGTCCGCAAGGAGCTCGGCGCCCTGGGCATCGACGTGCAGATCAAGCAGCCGCAGCCGCCCGGATATCAGCAGGCCATCCAGAACGGCGACTTCCAGGTGGCGATGGGCGGGATGGGCGCGGGTGTCGTCTTCCAGGCGTTCAACGCCACGCTCAACAGCGAGTTCGCCACCCCCATCGGGAAGGCAACGGCCTCCAACTTCGGGCGCTACCGGAACCCGCAGGCGGATGCTCTGCTCGCCGAGTACAAGAGCACGGTCGATCCGTCGCGGCGACTCGAGCTCAGCCATCAGCTGCAGCGGATCGTCTACGACGACCTCCCCGTCATCTCGATGTACTACGGCGGGCTCTGGGGCCTCTACAACGACGCCAAGTTCACCGGCTGGCCGGATGCGGAACACCCGTACGCCCCGCCACAGACGTATGACCAGACCCCGCTGCTCGTCTTCACGCACCTCACGCTCCGGAAGGACGGCGAATAGGCGATGGCGTACGCACTCCGCAAGCTCGGCCTGTTCGTGCTCACCCTGTGGGCCGCGATCACGCTGAACTTCCTCCTCCCCCGGCTGATGCCTGGCTCGCCGACCGACGCGGCCATCGCCAAGCTGTCGCAGAACGGCCCGGTCACCCAGGCCACCCGCGACGCCATCGAGGCGCAGCTCGGCGTGCCGGGCGGCAACCTGTGGGACCAGTACGTCGCCTACCTGCACCAGGTCGTGACGTTCGACTTCGGCGTCTCGTACACGTTCTATCCGCAGAGCGTCGGCGAGCTGATCGGCCAGGCGTTCCCGTACACGATCATGCTGGTCGGCATCGTCACCATCGTCGCCTTCGTGCTCGGCACGCTGACCGGCGTGCTCGCGGCGTGGAAGCGCAACACCTGGCTCGACTCGCTGCCCACCCTGACCGGCACCTTCGCCAGCACGTTCCCGTACTTCTGGACCGCGCTGCTGCTGCTGTTCTTCCTGGGCTACGTGCTGCACTGGTTCCCCACCTCCGGCGCCTACGGACCGACGGCGACCCCCGCGTTCAGCTGGGACTTCATGGTCGACGCGGCCTATCACGCGGTCCTCCCGGCGGTGACGATCCTCATCACCTCCGTCGGCGGCTGGATCCTGGGGATGCGCAACGCCATGATCAACACGATCGGCGACGACTATGTCACCTTCGCCCAGGCCAACGGCCTGAAGGGGCGCACCGTGGCGATGAAGTACGCGGCGCGCAACGCGATCCTGCCGAACCTCACCGGCTTCGGCCTGGCGCTCGGCGGCGTGGTCGGCGGCTCCATCCTCGTGGAGCAGGTGTTCGGCTACCCGGGCATCGGCTTCCTGCTCTTCAACGCCGTGATCGGGCAGGACTACCCGCTGATGCAGGCCCTGTTCCTGCTCATCACGGTGAGCGTTCTCGTCGCCAACTTCCTCGTCGACATCCTGTACGGCGTACTCGACCCAAGGACCCGCCGATGACCACCACGCAGAGCTTCAAGTCCATCCGCACCGACGAGGAGGTGGCGCGCCCGCCGCACCGCCTCGCGTTCATCGGCCGCGCGTTCGCGACCCTCTGGGCCAACGGGAAGTCGCGGCTCGGCCTCATCGTCCTCGGCCTGTTCGTGCTCGTCGCGATCTTCGCGCCCTGGCTCGCCCCCTACGGAGCCACGCAGGACGGCTTCCCGCGCAACGCGGACGCCAGCCCCGAGCACTGGTTCGGGACGACCGCCGCCGGGGAGGACGTGCTCAGCCAGCTGATCTACGGCACCCGGGTGAGCGTGACGGTCGGTTTCGTCGCCGGCCTGCTCTCGACGGTCGTCGCCGTGCTGATCGGACTCAGCTGGGGCTACATCAAGGGCTTCGGCGCCGAGGTGGTCAACTTCTTCGTCAACCTGTTCCTGGTGATCCCGGGTCTGCCGCTGATGATCGTGATCGCCGCCTACCTTCAGAACGGCGGCCTCGCGATGATCATCGCGGTGATCGTGATCACCGGGTGGGCGTGGGGCGCCCGCGTCCTGCGCAGCCAGACGCAGTCCCTCCGCTCGCGCGACTTCGTGACGGCGGCGCGGTTCTCGGGCGACAGCTCGTTCCGGGTCGTGTTCCACGAGATCCTGCCGAACATGACCTCGCTCATCGCCGGCTCGTTCTTCGGCGCCGCGACGGCCGCGATCCTCGCGGAGGCGGGGCTCGAGTTCCTCGGGCTCGGCGACTCGTCGATCGTCAGCTGGGGCACCATCCTCTACTGGGCGCAGAACTCCAACGCGCTGCTCACCGGCCAGTGGATCCTGCTCTTCGCGCCCGGTCTGTGCATCGCCCTGCTGGCGATGAGCCTCACCCTGGTCAACTTCGGCGTGGATGCGATCAGCAACCCCCGCCTGCGCGAAGGGTCGGCGAAGGCCGCCCGGACCACCGCGCCCGATGCCCGCGCCGAGGAAGGAAGCGAGCGATGAACGCACTCCTGGAGGTCCGCGACCTCTCCGTCGTCTACGAGTCAGTCGGGCAGGCGCCTGTGCAAGCTGTCGACCACGTCTCGTTCGACATCGGGGCCGGCGAGTTCGTCGGCCTGGTCGGCGAGTCGGGCTCTGGCAAGTCGACGCTCGGCTTCGCGCTCACCCGCTTGCAGAAGCCGCCGGCGCGCACGAACGGCGGCAGCATCCGCTTCGACGGGCGCGACATCCGCGAGCTCGACGACGAGACACTGCGCCGGCAGCGCCAGGGCGGCTTCGCCATGGTGCTGCAGTCGGGCATGAACGCTCTGAACCCGGTTCGGACGATCCGCAAACACTTCGTCGACATCTTCACGGCCCACGGCCACATCGCCCGCGAGCGCTGGGACGACCGGATGCGCGAGCTGGTCGGCAAGGTCGGCCTCCCCGAGCAGGTGCTCGCCCGCTACCCCGGCGAGCTCTCCGGCGGCATGCGCCAGCGCGTCTCCATCGCGCTCGCGCTCTCGCTGGAGCCCCGGATGATGGTGTTCGACGAGCCGACGACCGCGCTCGATGTGCTCGTGCAGCACGCCATCATGGACACGATCACCGAGCTGCAGGCGTCCGAGGGCTTCACCGCGGTGCTCATCAGCCACGATCTCGGCGTCGTGCTGGAGGCGACCCAGCGTGTGCTGGTGATGCACGACGGCCGGATCGTCGAGGACGCCCCGAGCCGCGACATCCTGGACGCCCCGCAGCACGACTACACGAGGATGCTGCTCAGCCACTACGCCGACCCGCGCGCCGAGGTCGTCGAGCTGCCCGGCCTCCCCGCCGACCGCTCCCAGCGCACCACGGCCGTCGAGCAGCGGGAGGGCCGCGCTGCCCGCTCCGCCATCACGGTCGATGGCGTCGGCAAGGTCTACCCGGCGCCGCGGCGCGGCGAGGGCCCGGTCACGGCCGTCGACGACGTCTCGTTCGTGCTGGAGCCCGGTCAATCGCTCGCCCTGGTCGGCGCCTCCGGCTCGGGGAAGTCGACCATCGCGAAGCTGCTCACGGGCGTCGAGAAGCCCACCTCCGGCACGATCCGGTTCGGCGACACCGAGGTGGCCACGCTCGGCAAGCGCGGCATCCACGAGCTGCACAAGAACGTGCAGATGGTGTTCCAGGACCCCTACGCCGCGCTCAACCCGCTGCACACCGTCGAGTACGCGCTCACCAGGCCGGTGCTGAATTACACCGGCTTGCGGGGGAAGGACGCGCGGCGCCGCGTGCTCGACCTGCTGGAGACCGTCGGCCTGACCCCCGTCGAGCAGTTCGCGCAGAAGCTTCCGCACCAGCTCTCGGGCGGCCAGCGACAGCGCGTGGTGATCGCCAGGGCGCTGGCGAGCGACCCCCAGGTGCTGGTCGCGGACGAACCGGTCTCGATGCTCGACGTCACCCTGCGCGCTGGAGTGCTGGCGCTGCTGCAGGAGCTGCGCGAGCGCTGGGGCGTGTCGCTGCTGTACATCACGCACGACCTGCTCTCGGCGCGACTCGTGACCGACGACATCATGGTGCTCAACGGCGGCCGCGTGGTCGAGCGCGGACGCACGGCCGAGGTGCTCCGGCATCCGACCGACCCGTACACGATCGCCCTGCTCGACGCGGTGCCGAACCCGGCGCGCACGCGGGAGGCGCTCGCGTGACGTTCCCGCAGCACGCACCGTTCGGTGCGCTGCCCGTCCCGCCGGGGGTCGACGTCGTCGGCCTCCCGGCGCGGGTGGGAGTGCTCACGGCGTTTCACGCCGCCCCGGCGCGCCGACCCCGCGGGACCGTCCTGGTCGTCCCCGGCTTCACCGGCTCTAAGGAGGACTTCCGCGATTTCCTGGGGCTGCTCGCGGCGCGCGGCTGGAACGCCTGGATCTACAGCCAGCGTGGCCAGGGCGACTCGGCGGCGCCGGCGGGCCGAGACGCATACCACCTGGACGCGTTCGCGGCGGACACCGTCGAGGTGGCCGGGATGGTGGGCGGCGGCCGGCCGGTGCACCTGGTGGGGCACAGCTTCGGGGGTGTGGTCGCGCGCGCGGCTGTCATCGCCTCCCCCGCGACGTTCACGTCGCTGACGCTGCTCTGCTCCGGCCCGCACGGGTGGCCAGGTCGCCACGCAGACACCACGGAGACGGTCGCCGCCTCCGGCTCGATCGGGCTGTGGTACCGCGACAACCCCGGTACCCGCGGCGTACCGGACGCCGAACTGCCGCCCGAGCTGGCGTTTCTCCGGCTGCGCGCGGAGCGCACCTCCAGCGACAACCTCCTGGCCGGGGCGGAGATCCTCCGCACCCAGCCCGACCTCACGGGCGAGCTGTGCGCGACCGGCGTCCGCACGCTCGTCGCGCACGGCGAGCGCGACGACAAGTGGCCGATCGCCGATCAGCGTGCGATGGCCGACCGCCTCGGCGCGCGGTACGCCGTCATCCCCGGGGGCGCGCACCTGCCGCAGGTCGAGGCGCCGCAGGCGACCCTCGAGGCGCTCGACACTTTCCTCGGCGCCGGCTGACCGGCGCCGTCCTCCCCGATCCACCCGCACGACAAGGAGTACAGTGCTCACCTTCCCCGACGGCTTCCTCTGGGGGGCATCGACCGCCGCCCACCAGATCGAAGGCAACAACATCAACAGCAACTGGTGGGTGCACGAGCACACACCAGGCACGAGCATCGTGGAGCCGTCCGGCGACGCGATGGACAGCTATCACCGCTACCGCGAGGACATGAGGCTGCTGGCGGACGCCGGGCTCGACTCCTACCGGTTCAGCGTCGAGTGGGCGCGCATCGAGCCGGAGCGCGGGTTCGTCTCGCGCGCCGAGATCGACCACTACCGTCGCATGGTGGAGGCGTGCCACGAGTTCGGCCTGAAGCCTGTCGTCACCCTGATGCACTTCACGGTTCCGCGCTGGTTCGAGCGCGACGGCTTCTGGCGCGCACCCGACGCGGCCGACCTCTTCGCCCGCTACACCGAGCTGGCCCTTCCGATCGTCGCCGACGGCGTCGAATACGTCTGCACGATCAACGAGCCGAACATCGCGGCCATGCTCGCCGGCGGCGAGGATGCGGGCAATCTCGTCGCGTACGGCCTCCCGAATCCGGACCTGGGCGTCGCGGACGCGCTCCTCGCCTCCCACCACCGCTCCCGCGAGGTGCTGTCGCAGGTGAGCGGGCTGAAGTCGGGCTGGACCATCGCGACGCAGGCGTTCCGCGCCACCGGCGAGCCCGGCTCGGAGGAGATGCTGCGTCGGTACGGCCACCCGCGGGACGACTGGTACCTCGAGCAGTCGGCCGGCGACGATTTCGTGGGCGTGCAAGCGTACACGCGCACCTTCGTCGGCCCGCACGGCCCGCTGCCCGTCGCCGACGACGTGGAGACCACGCTGACGGGATGGGAGTTCTACCCTCCGGCCGCTGCAGAGGGCGCGCGCAGCGCGTGGGAGCTCTCCGGCGGCGTGCCCGTGCTGATCACCGAGAACGGCATCGCCACCGCCGACGACGAGCGGCGCATCGCCTACACCGACGCCGCGCTGCGGGAGCTGCTCGCGGCCATCCAGGACGGCGTCCGCATCGACGGCTACCTGCACTGGAGCGCGCTCGACAACTACGAGTGGGCGAGCGGATACCGCCCGACCTTCGGCCTCATCGCCGTCGATCGCGAGACGTTCGTCCGGACGCCGAAGCCGAGCCTGGCCTGGCTCGGCTCGGTCGCCCGCGCGAACGGCCTCGGCTGACGGCGGCCTTCGGCGCCGGGGGCGCGACCCGCCGTTTCGGCGTGCCGCGCCCCCGGCGCCTTCTGATCCTCAGTTGGGGATGAGCGTGTACTTGGTGTCCAGGTACTCGTGGATGCCCTCTGCGCCGCCCTCACGGCCGAGGCCGGACTGCTTGACGCCGCCGAACGGGGCAGCCGCGTTGGACACGAGCCCGGTGTTGAGGCCCATCATGCCGGTGTCGATCCTCTCGATCATCCGCTGGCCGCGGGCGAGGTCCTGCGTGAACACGTAGCCGACGAGTCCGTACTCGGTCTCGTTGGCGCGGGCCACCGCCTCGTCCTCGGTCGAGAACGTCGTGATCGCCAGGATCGGGCCGAAGATCTCCTCCCGGAGGATCTCGCTGCCCGGCTGGATGTCCGTGAGCACGGTCGGCGCGAAGAACGAGCCTGCTCCCTCCGGCGCGGAACCCCCGGTGAGGACGCGGGCGCCGCGGGAGACCGCGTCCTCGACGAGCGCCGTCATGGAGGCAACGGCGCGGTCGTCGATCAGCGGGCCGATGGTGACGCCCTCGTCGGTGCCGCGGCCGATGCGCATCGCGTTCACCTTCTCGGTGACGCGGCGCGCGAACTCGTCGGCGACGGACTCGTGCACGATGAACCGGTTGGCGGCGGTGCAGGCCTGGCCGATGTTGCGGAACTTCGCGAGCATCGCGCCCTCGACCGCCTTGTCTAGGTCGGCGTCGCCGAACACGACGAACGGTGCGTTGCCGCCGAGCTCCATCGAGGTGCGCAGGACGTTCTGGCCGGCCTGGGCGAGCAGCGTGCGGCCGACCGGGGTGGAGCCGGTGAAGGAGAGCTTGCGCAGCCGCGCGTCCGCGATGATCGGCGCGGAGACCGCACCCGAGGTGTTCGTCTGCACGACGTTCACCACGCCGTCCGGCAGGCCGGCGTCCGCCAGCAGCTGCGCGAACAGCAGCGTCGTGAGCGGGGTCAGCTCCGCGGGCTTCACGACGACGGTGCAGCCGGCCGCGAGGGCCGGCGCGATCTTGCGCGTCGCCATCGCCAGCGGGAAGTTCCACGGCGTGATGAAGAAGCTCGGTCCGACCGGTCGCTGCGAGACGACCATCGTGCCGGTGCCCTCGGGGTTGGATCCGTAGCGGCCGGAGATGCGGACGGCCTCCTCGGAGAACCAGCGCAGGAACTCGCCGCCGTAGGTGACCTCGCCGTTGGCCTCGGCCAGGGGCTTCCCCATCTCGAGCGTCATCAGTAGCGCGAAGTCGTCGCGGCGCTCCTGCAGCAGGTCGAACGCGCGGCGCAGGATCTCGGCGCGCGTGCGCGGCGGCGTGGCGGCCCAGGCGTCCTGGGCGGCGACCGCCGCGTCCAGGGCGCGGATGCCGTCCTCGGGGGTCGCATTGGCGATGCGCTTGATCACGCGGCCGGTGGCCGGGTCCTGCACCTGGATCTGCTCGCGGCTGCCGGCCTCCCAGCGTCCGCCGATGAACAGCCCGTCGGGCACGCGGGAGAGCAGGTCGGCCTCGCGGGCGGTCAGCTCGCCGGTCATGGTGTCGACGGCGCTCATGCGTTCGCCACCGCCTCCGCGACGACGTCCAGCCCCTCGATCAGGAGGTGGTCGGGGATGCTCAGGGGCGGCAGGAAGCGGATCACGTTGCCGTAGGTGCCGCAGGTCAGCAGCACGACACCGGCCGCGTGCGCCGCGGCGGCGACGGCGGAGGTGAGCGCGGCGTCCGGCTCCCCGGTCTCCGGGTCGACGAGCTCGATCGCGACCATCGCACCGCGGCCGCGCACCTCGGCGACGCGCGGGTCGGCGTCGCGCAGGGCGCCCAGCTTCTCGAAGAGGATGCCGCCGATCTCGCGGGCGCGCGCGGCGAGGTCCTCCTGCTCGTACGTCTCGATGGCGGCGAGCGCCGCGACGCACGCGAGCGGGTTGCCGCCGTAGGTGCCGCCGAGGCCGCCGACCTGCGGGGCGTCCATGATCTCGGCGCGGCCGGTGACCGCGGAGAGCGGAAGGCCGCCCGCGATGCCCTTGGCGGTGACGATCAGGTCGGGGACGATGCCGAACTGCTCGGACGCGAACATGGTGCCGGTGCGGGCGAAGCCCGTCTGCACCTCGTCGGCGATGAAGACGACGCCGTTCGCGTTCGCCCACTCCTGCAGCGCGGGGAGGAAGCCGTCGGCCGGGACGATGAAGCCGCCCTCGCCCTGGATCGGCTCGATGATGACGGCGGCGAGGTTGCTCGCGCCGATCTGCTTCTCGATCATGGTGATCGCACGCTTGGCCGCCTCGGCGCCGCTCAGGCCGCCGTCGCGCAGCGGGTAGCTGAGCGGCGCGCGGTAGATCTCGGGCGCGAACGGGCCGAAGCCGTTCTTGTACGGCTGGTTCTTGGCGGTGAGGCCCATCGTGAGGTTGGTGCGGCCGTGGTAGGCGTGGTCGAACGCGACGACGGCCTGCTTGCCGGTGTAGTGCCTGGCGATCTTGACGGCGTTCTCGACCGCCTCCGCGCCGGAGTTGAACAGCGCGCTGCGCTTGGCGTGGTCGCCGGGGGTCAGCCGGTTGAGCGCCTCGGCGACGTCCACGTAGGAGTCGTAGGGGGCGACGGTGAAGCAGGTGTGCGTGAACGCGGCGACCTGCGCGGTGACGGCGTCGACGATGCGCGGGGCGGCGTTGCCGACGCCGGTGACGGCGATGCCGGAGCCGAAGTCGATCAGCGAGTTGCCGTCGACGTCGACGAGCACCCCGCCGCCCGCGGCGACGGTGTAGACCGGGATGGTGGCGCCGACGCCCGCGGCGACGGCCTGGGCCTTGCGCTCGGCGCGCTTGCGCGACTCGGGGCCGGGGATCGGGGTGACGAGCCGGCGCTCCTGCGGGAGCGTGGGGCCGCCGACGGGAGTGCTGGTGGCGGTGGAGAGGATGGTCATGGCGGCATCGTAAGGAGCGTCGCGAGCGCTTCGCATGGACGATGCGTACAATTCGAGCGTCAGGAATCGACATCCTGGCAGATGGAGTGCCCCGATGCCCGCCACCCTCGCCCAGCTGCTCGCGCGTCCCGAACTCGGCCTGCGCCTGCTGACGCCGTCCGCCGTCGGCGACCTGGACGCGCCGCTGTCCTGGGCGCACAGCTCGGAGCTTCCGGACCCGACGCCGTTCCTCTCCCCCGGCCAGGTGCTCCTGATCACCGGCACCCCCGACGACGTCGAGGCGTACGTCGGCAGGCTCGTGCGGCACGGGATCGCCGGGCTTGGCTACGGCACCGAGGTGGTGCGCTCCGGGACGCCGGAGCAGCTGGTCGAGGCGTGCACGCGGCTCGGCCTGCCCCTGTTCGAGGTGCCGTACCGCACGCCGTTCATCGCCGTCGCCCGCTTCGTCGCCGACCGGCTGGCCGCCGACGCGTACGCCAGGAACACCTGGGCGCTGCGCGCCTCCCGCGCGATCTCGCTCGCGGCCCTGCGCCCGGACGCGCTCGGCGCGGTGCTGGCGGAGCTGGCCAGGCAGATCGAGCGTCCCGTCGCCCTGATCGGCGCCGACGGCGGGCTCGCCAGGGTCGCTCCGGCCGGGGCGGTCACCGGGGCGGCCGCCGCCGCGCTGATCGCGTCGGCGGAGCCGCTGCTGCGCAGCAGGCGGCGCGCGGCGGGCACGGCCGAGACCGAGGCGGGGCCGTTCGCGCTGCAGACGCTCGGGGCGGCCGGACGGCTGCGCGGCGTGCTCGCGGTCGGCTCCGAGGGGCTGGACCAGGCCGCCCAGCAGGTCGTCACCGGCGTCGTCGCCCTCGCCGGACTGGCGCTGGAGCAGAGCAGGGCGACGGACGCGGCGCGCGCCCGGCTGCGCACCTCCGTCTGGCGCGCGCTGCTCGCCGGGGACCGCGCTCTCGCCGAGGCGGTCGCCGAGCCGGTGCTCGGGTCACTCCCGGAGGCGCCCGTGCGCGTGGCCGTGCTCGGCGGCACCGGGATCGCGGCCGCCGCGGACTGGCTGGAGAACCACGACGCCGGCTTCTTCGCGCGCGACGGCCACGACATCGTGCTGCTGGACGCGGACGACGCGACGGCGCGCGAGCTCGCCGGCCGGTTCGGCCTCCGCGGCGGGGTGTCGGCCCCCGCGGCCCTGACCGGCCTGGCCGCCGCCGTCGCGCAGGCGGACGTCGCCAGGGCGCGGGCGAGCGCCGAGCATCCCGTCCCGGCGTTCGACGATGTCGCGGCGGCCGGGATGCTCGCGCTGCTGCAGACACCGGACGCGCGCGCGGTCGCCGCGACCGCGCTGGCCCCGCTGGTCGCCGCCGATCCCGCGCTGCCGTCCGTGCTGCGCACCTGGCTCGACGCGGACGGCGTCTACGACGTCGCGGCGCGCCGGCTCGGGATGCACCGGCACACCCTGCGCGCCAGGGTGGCGGACGCGGAGCGGCTGCTCGGCCGCGACCTCAGCGGCTTCGCCGCACGGGCGGACCTCTACGCGGCGCTGCGCGCGGCCGGCTGAACGAGCGCGGGCAGCTCGGCGTCGAGCGCGGGCGCGGCGGCCGACCCCGCCTCCGACTCCTCGCGGTACTTGCTCACGGTCAGGACCACCGCCGCACCGGCGGCGGCGATGACGAAGACGACGGCGATCACGAGGTCGACGATCTGCCTGCGGGTCAGCCCGCTGTGGTGAGCGACGGCGACGGTCGCGAGCCCGCTGTCCAGGGCCGGCGTCGACATCGCGCCGAACGCGACGGCGGCGACGACGAACGAGAAACCGAAGAGACACCAGGCGACAGCACGCATGAGGCTATTAGACCATCGCGCCGCCGAACCGCCTCGGGGGTTGCGGGAGAGTCGCGCTCGTGTCATGGTGCGGCGGCGTGCGCTTTGTGCGGACTCCCGCAAGGCGGCCAGAATGGGCGGATGACTACTCCGATCTCGGGAACGCACTACGGTCTCACCGCCGGCGACTACCACGCCACCATGGCCTCCGTCGGCGCATCGCTGCGCACCCTGGAGCACCGCGGCCGCCCGCTCGTGGTGCCGTTCGACGCCGACGAGGTGCGCCCGGCGTACCGCGGCGCGACGCTGGCGCCGTGGCCCAACCGCGTCGTCGACGGCCGGTACACCTTCGACGGGGTCGAGCAGCAGCTCGCGCTCACCGAGCCGGCGCGCGGCCACGCGCTGCACGGCCTCGCGACCTGGCTGGACTTCGAGCCGGTCGACCGGTCCGCCGACGCGGTCACGCTGGCCGCGACCATCCAGGCCCAGGAGGGCTACCCGCACCGCATCGACGTCGCCGTCGCGTTCAGCCTGGACGAGCAGGGACTGCACACCACGGTCACGGCGACCAACACCGGCTCGTCGCGCGCGCCGTGGGGCACCGGCCCGCACCCGTACCTCGTCGCCGGCGAGGGACGGGTGGACGACTGGACGCTGACGCTGCCCGCGGACACCGTGCTCACCGTGACCGAGGACCGGCTGATCCCGGTGGGCCTGGAGGCGGTGGCCGGCGGCGGCTTCGACTTCCGCGCGCCGCGGCCCATCGCGGACACCTTCATCGACCACGCGTTCACCGGCCTGACCCGCGGGGAGGACGGCGCGGCGACCGTCACGCTGCGCGCGCCGGAGGGCACCGGCGTCGAGATGACGTGGGACGGCGCGTGCCCGTGGGTGCAGATCCACACCGCCGACCGCGACATCCCGGAGCTCGACCGGCTCGGCCTCGCGGTGGAGCCGATGACGTGCCCGCCGGACGCGTTCAACTCCGGCACCGACCTGATCGTCCTCGAGCCCGGCGCCTCGACGAGCGCCGGCTGGACCATCCGTGCGATCTGATCGCTACGTCATAACGGCCACCCGCGAGATTATGAGATAATCGCATAGTCCATAAGAGAGAAGGACGTCGCTATGGCCTTCGATCACTGGCCCGCCCTCGCGTGGGAGCGGCGGACCTGGACGCCTTCCACCGCATGGGGCGCCGGGGCGGAGTCCGCCCTGCGCGGGAGGACATACGACGCGTCGGTGCCCGCGATGATCCGGGACGCGGTACCGCGGCCGCGAGCGCAGGTGAGCGCCGCGGCGGATGACGCGGCCAGGGAGCTCAGCCGATTCGACGCCGAGCTCGGCGCCCGCGTGAACTCGTTCGCACCCGTGTTGCTGCGATCGGAAGCCGCGTCGTCGTCCCAGATCGAGAATCTCACCGCGTCGGCGCGCGCGATCTTCAGCGCAGAGCTCGGCGCGAAGACGGGACGCAACGCGGAACAGGTCGCGGCCAATACGCGCGCTTTGCGCGCGGCGATCGAGCTCTCGACGGAGATCAGCGCCGACGCGGTCCTCCGCATGCATGCCGTGCTCATGGCCGAACAGCCGAGGCACGCGCCGGGCGAGTTCCGCCAGGAGGCGGTGTGGATCGGTACGCGGTCGGACAGCCCGATCGGCGCGGACTTCGTCGCACCGTGGTACGAACGCGTCCCCGGCCTCGTCGACGACACCGTCGCCTTCGCCAACCGGCTCGACCTCCCGCCATTGATCTCCGTGGCCGTCGCGCACGCGCAATTCGAGACCATCCACCCCTTCACGGATGGGAACGGCCGGACCGGACGGGCGCTCGCGCAGGCGATGCTCCGGCATCGGGCGGTCACGAGAAGCGTCGCAGTGCCGGTGTCCGCCGGTCTCCTCGCCGACGTCGACGGCTATCACGCCGCGCTGACCGCCTACCGCGCGGGAGACGTGAACCCGATCGTGCAGGCCTTCGCGGACGCGTCTCTGCGCGCCGTCGGAAACGCGCGCCGGCTCGTCGCCGAGATCGACCAGGCGCGCGCGGAGTGGAATCAACGGCTCACCGTCCGCCGCGACAGCAACGCGTGGAGGATTCTGGACATCCTCGCCCGCCGTCCGGTGCTGGACTCGGCGACCATCGCTGCCGAACTCGGCATCCAGCAGACCAATGTCTACCCTCCGATGCGCTCCCTCGTCGACGCCGGGATCGTGAAGTCGAAAGCGGAGCACGGACTGGGACCGTTCTGGCGCAGCGACGAGATTCTGGATGCGGTCGACCGGTTCGCGAAGCGGGCCGGCCGACGCGAGCTTCCCTGAGCCGCCGCGACCGTCCCCGTTCGGTACGTTCCGGCCCTGCTCGAGCGGGGGCAGTCGTACCGGGCGGGGTCATTCGCGCGGGACGTGCGGGACGTGCGTGACAGACCTCGCCGGGACCTGGCCGCCCACGACGGCGGCCGGGTCCCGGCGAGGGTGTGCGCGCGGCCATCCACGACTGGCCGCGCGCAGCTCGAGGGGGCCTAGCGGCCCGCGGGCACCGCTGCGGCCACGATCGCCGCCGCCGTCTCGCGCCCGACACGGATCGCGCCGTCGACGTGCTGGTAGCCCTTGCCCGCCATGTCGCTGCACGAGAAGTGGATGGGACCGACCGGCGTCCGCAGGTCGGCGCCGTAGCGCGCCAGGCCGCCCATGTCGAAGCTCGCCGCGTACGCGCCGCGGGTCCACTCCTCGCTGCCCCAGTCGCTCTCGTAGTACACGACGGGGCTCAGCGCCTGCTCGCCGGAGTAGTGCGACAACGAATGAAGGATGCGCGCCTTGCGCTCCTCGGGCGAGAGCCGGAACACGTCGTCGGCCGCCTCGTCGGAGACGAAGCCGACCAGGGTGCCGCGCGCGTCGCCGTGGTAGCTGTTGTCGTAGGCCTCGTGCACCAGCTCGTACGGGCTGAACGCGGTGCCGCTGTAGCCGAGGTCGCGCCAGAACGGCGTCTCGTAGACCGCGTGCACCTTGATCACGAAGCCCATCGAGAGGTGCTGGTGCAGCTGCTGCTGGCGGCGCGGCAGCGGCGGCTCGTAGGAGATGCGGCTGATCAGCACGGGCGGCACCGCGAGGATCGCGAACCGGGCGCGCACCTCCACGCCGTCTGCGATCGCGGTCACGCCGGTCTCGTCCCACTGCAGCGTGCGCACCGGGGCCTTCAGGTGGACGTCGTCGCCCAGGCGCTGAGCGAGCTGCAGCGGGACCTGCTGCAGGCCGCCCTTGACGCGCTTGTCCAGGATGAAGTCGGCGTCGACGAGGTTCGAGAAGCTGCCCGCGCTGGCGGCCATCAGCAGCGCCTGCAGCGCGGAGAAGGCGTGGGCCGGCTTGGTGAGCATCGCGCCGGCGATGAACATGCCGATGTTGCGCCTGGCTTCCTCGTCGTCGGTCTGGGTCTCCAGCCAGCGGCGGAACGAGATCTCGTCCAGCTCCTTGGCGCGCGGGTGCGCCCACGGACGGTCGGGGTCGATCTCGGCGACCAGCGCGTCCATCCGCTCGATGAGGTCGACCATGACCTTCTCGGTGGCCGGCGCGACAGGGAAGATGTCGCCCTCGAACGTGCGGCGCTCGCCGTTCTCGCCGAGGTAGATGTTGATGCCCTCGCGGTAGCGGGAATACGTCTCCAGCCCCAGCTCGGCGAGGGTGTCGATGAGGGCGTCCTGGTCGGGCGACACCCACTGTCCGCCGATCTCCAGCGTCGCGCCGTCGACGTCGTCGGTCCACAGCCGCCCCCCGACGCGGTCGCGGGCCTCCAGGACGGCGACGCTCAGCCCGGCCTTCTTCAGCTCCGTCGCGGCGGTGAGGCCGGACGCACCAGCGCCGACGATGACCACGTCACGTTCGATGCTGTTCATTGCTATCAACTCCTCCATCGGGTCACGAGGATGCTAGGCGGGCGGCGCAGGCCGGTTCCTGTACAGCGTGTCGAACGGTGGACGGGTGGGTCGCCAGCGCGTATGAGGCGCGCGCGACAGCGGTCGCCGCGCGGATCAGCGGGCGCGCGCCACCGCCGCCCCGCTCATCCGCAGGTAGACGATCAGCCAGCTGAAGACAAGGACGCCGGCGACCAGCTCGGCGGCGGTCAGCACGTAGTAGCCGATCGCGAAGAACACGAGCATCAGCACGATCACGCCGAAGAACGTGTAGCCGAGCGTGAAGAAGGCGCGCGGGGCCTCCGGCAGCGCGGCGCGCACCCAGAACACGACGAGCGCGAACACGACCACCATCCCGACCGCGGAGACGTTGTGCAGCACCGCGGAGACGTTCAGCGGGAAGATCCCGACGCAGGCCAGGAGCACACCGATCAGGATGAGCCCGACGCGCACGCGGACCACCGCCGCCCTCCGCTGCGGGTCCTCGATCCCGCGCGCGTCCGTCGCGTAGCGGGCGATCGCGGTGACGATGACCCCGGCAATGATGAGCGTGAGGTTGAACGTGAGACTCGAGATGCTCCTGGTCATGCCGAGGGCGCTCAGGTGCAGCATCCACCAGTGCGGGTTCGGCGCGCTGAGCATCGCGGTCAGGATGCCGATGACCGCGAACCCGGCGAGCACGGTCGACAGGCGCATGAGGTCCATGCCGGCGGAGGCGAGGAACACCGCGTACGCGGTGACGCCGATCGCCGCCCCCGCGATGACGCTCGCGGACAGGAAGTAGACGGTCGCGTCCTGGAACCCGTCGGCGAGCACGGCGCCGAGCACCAGCCAGCCGAGCAGGGCGAGGATGCCGAACGCGAGCGCGATGGCGAAGGTGTCGAAGATGTCGGCGCCGGTCGCACGCCCGGCAACGCCCGGCGCCCGCGCGGCTCCCGAACCGCGCCCGGCGGACGTTTCGAACGGCGTGAGCCCCTGCCGATGCCAGAGCCGGCCGGTCGCGTAGGCCAGGAACGCCACGATGCCCGCGGCGATCGCGGCGAACTGACCGACCGAACCGGGCCCGGCGATCGGCAGGTCGTTCCCCCAGAACGAGAGCAGGGCGACGAGGCCGGACACGACGAAGACCCCACCGCCCACGACGATGCCTGCGCCCTCCACGCTGAGCCGCGGCGGTGCCATGTTCTCCGTCGCGACCATCGCCATCGCCTCCCTCGCGGTACCGCCCCCTGGCGGACGCGCACAATGTAACTCCGCGGAGGCGCCGTGGCTACGGGGAGGTTGGGCGGGGGTCGGGAAGGATGGCGCCATGACCCTCCCCGCTGCGCAGGATGCGCTCGACACCGTGCGGTGCCTGGCACGGATCGACGGTCCGCTCCGGGTGGGGACCGCGCTCACCGGCGGCAGCAGCAACGCGGTCTTCGAGGTGCTCGGCGGCGACGAGCCGCTCTGCCTGAAGCTCTACCGGCCGGGGCGCGCCGACGGATACGCGCGCGAGACGTCGATGCTCGCGTTCTTGAGCGCTGCCCTTCCCGGTCGGATCCCCCGCCTGGTCGCGGCCGCGCCGACCGTGCCCGCCGTCCTGCTCTCCCGCTTGTCCGGTGCCCCCCTGAGCCCTCCGGACGTGCCCGAGCTGGCCGGAGCGGCGGTGATCCGCGTGCTCGAGGACCTGTACGCGATCGACTCCGCGCGCAGGGAACTGCGGGAGGTGCCCTGGCCTCCCCCGCGCATGCACGAGCGGGTCGCGTCGATGATCGCGGAGGCGTTCGGCGCGGACGCCGCCGCCTCCTGGCGGCAGGCCGCCGGACGGCTCGGTGTCACCGCCCTGCTCTCCGCGGGACGGGGGCGCGCGTGCGTCGGCCGCGGCGACCCGGCGCTCGACAACATCCTGTGGGACGGCACGACGGCGCGCCTGGTCGACTTCGAGAGCGCCGGCCGGAGCGACGTCGCCCACGAGATCGCCGAGTTCCTGGAGCATCCGCGGCAACGCGCCCTGCCGCCCGGCTTCCGGCACGAGCTCGTGCGCGCGCTCGTTCCTCGCGAGGATCGCCCTGCGCTGGCGGCGTCCCGCTGGCTGCTCCGATCGTTCTGGACGGTCCGTTCGCCGGACGGCGGATCCGCCGAACCCCTGCGCGGATTGCTGGGCCTCCGGTCCCTCGACCGCCTCCCGGAGGGGTGAGCAGGCGCGGCATCACGGGCGCTTTCTCCCGACGGGTCAGCGCAGCGCGCCCAGGTAGCGCCGGCGGGCGACGCGCTGGGCGATGCGGAGCAGCGGGTGGAGGGCGCGCCAGGGCTGCTGCGGCGCCGGCCGGGTGAGGGAGCGGACGGTCAGGACGATGTCGCCGGTCGCCGGGTTGCGGTGCAGCAGGAACGCCTCCTCGCCGTCGACGGGGTGGCCGGGCAGGGTGCGGTAGGCGAAGCCGGCCCGGTCGGGACGGTCGACGACGCCGACCACCTCGACCGGCTCGACGACCGTGACGCCGAGGACCCGCGCGCGGATCCGGAGGCGACGGCCGGCCGTGACGGGCTCCGGCGCGTCCACGGCGAAGCCGCTCCTGGTCTTCACGCGCCAGCGCAGCAGGTCGGGGACCAGGCGCCGCCAGTCCGCGTCGCCGCGCCCGACGACCGCGGAGACCTCGGAGCGGCGGTACGCGGGATCCGTCGGGCCCCACACCGGCGACTCCGGCATCGTCACGAGCGCTCCCTCCCGACGCCGATCGCGCCGGCCAGCGCGTCGCGGAACGCGAGGATCGCGGGATGCCCGGCCCGCGACGCCCTCGTCAGCGTGAACAGGGTGCGCTCCGGGCGGCCGGGCAGGTCGAGCAGGCGGACGCCGCGGGTGTTCTCCTCGCCGAGCAGGTCGGGTAGCACGGTCACCGCGTGCCCGGTGCGGACGAGGTGGACGTGCGTGATCAGGTCGACGCCGTCGAAGCGGACGCGCGGCTCGAAGCCGGCCGTGCGGCAGAGGTCGCGCACCCAGTCGCCCGGCGCCGTGCCCACCGGGTCGAGCGCCCAGGAGGCCGCGGCGAGCGCCGCCAGCGTCGTCGCATCGCTCCACGGCCCTGCGGAGGGGGTCGCCAGGCGGAGCCGGTCGCCGCGGAGGTCCACCCGGTCGAAGCGGTCGCTGGGCGGGACCGGGCGCCCCGGGTACTCCTCGCCGAGCACGACGTCGAAGTCGCCGACCTGGAGGCCGGAGGTCGCGCCCGACTCCTCGCGCTGGGCGACATCCACCCGCAGCTGGGGATGGCGCGCCGCGAGCTCGCCGAGGACGGCGGGCAGCACCGAGAGCGCGACCGTCTGGAAGGTGGCCACGCGCAGCACCCCGGCGACGGTGTCCCTGGCGGCGGCGAGCTCGGACTCCGCGGTCTCCAGGGCGGCCATCGCGACACGGGCGTGGCCCAGCAGCAGGTGCGCGTCCGCGGTCAGCCGGACGCCGCGGCCGACGGGTTCGAGCAGCCGGACACCCGCCTCCCGCTCCAGCTGGGCGAGCTGCTCCGACACGGTGGACGGCGCGAACGACAGCGCCTGGGCGACGGCGGCGAGGGTGCCGCGGCGGTCCAGCTCGTCGAGCAGGGTGAGGCGCTGCAAGCTGAGCACGGGCGCCTCCTCTGGTCGGTTATACCGATGAGTATAGATCGGAAACATCCGCTGGACCGACCGGAACGGCACAACGGATGATGGAGGGGTGAACCGCTCCCCGCACCCCTCGATCGCCGCGCTGATGGTCGTCGGGTCGTGCGTCTCGCTGCAGTTCGGGGCGGCGATCGCCGCTCCGCTCTTCGGTGTCTTCGGGCCGGCGCTCACCACGACGGGGCGGCTGCTGATCGCGGGCGCGGTGCTGGTCGCGCTGTTCCGCCCGCGGTTCTGGACGTGGACAGGGCGGCAGTGGCGCGCCGTCGTCCTGTTCGGGCTGGCGATGGGCGCGATGAACGGCTGCTTCTACGCGGCGATCGACCGCATCCCGCTCGGTATCGCGGTGACCATCGAGTTCATCGGGCCGCTCGCGCTGGCGGCCGTGCTGTCCCGCCGGCTGCGCGACGTGGGCTGGGTGGTGCTCGCGGGCGCCGCGATCGTCGTGCTCGGGCTGGACGGCACCGGCGACGGCAGGCCGCTCGACCCGATCGGCGTGCTGTTCGCACTCGCGGCGGGCGCGTGCTGGGCGGGATACATCCTCACCGGGACGCGCGTCGGCGCGCTGGTCCCCGGGCACGGTGCGCTCGCGATGGCGGTGGTGGTGGGTGCGGCGATCGTCGCACCGTTCGGCGTCGGCTCCGCGGGGGCTCTGGTCGCAGCGCCCGCCGCCCTGCTCCCGTTGGCGGCCGTCGCCCTCCTCTCGTCCGTCATCCCGTACACGCTCGAGTTCGCGTCGATGCGCGGCCTCGACCCGCGCGCGTTCGGCGTGCTGCTGAGCCTGGAGCCGGTCGTGGCGACGCTGGCCGGCTGGATGCTGCTGGGCCAGACCGTGACGTGGCTGCACATCGCCGCGATGGTCGCGGTGGTGGTCGCCTCCACCGGCTCGACGCTCGGAGCCGCCCGGCGCCCCGCGGTCCCGCGCGCGGACGCGCCGGCGCCTCGATCTGAACTGGGACAACTCACATCGCAGTCCCAGGGCGCTCTCCGTCGTAGTGTGACTGCATGGCTGCCGTGATGGAGGGGCCGGAGGCCGCCCCTGAAGTGGTACCGGATGCGGCTCTGGACGACGTGCACGAACGACTCAGGCGATTCCGGCCGGTGCCAACAGTGGATGCGGAACCGTGGGAGCTCGGTGTCGACGGGGGATGGCTCATGCAGCTGACTCGGCACTGGGCGGAGGACTACGACTGGCGGAGTCGCGAGGACGAGATCCGCGGCCGTCCATGGGTCCTCCTCGAGGGCGATGTGCCGATGCGCCTGCTCCACTACAGGGTCGGGGACGACGCCCCCACCGTGCTGCTGCTGCACGGCTGGCCCGACTCGGTGCTCCGCTTCGACCGGGTCGTGCCGCTGCTGTCCGACTGCAACCTCATCATCCCTGCGCTGCCCGGCTTCCCGTTCGCCGCTGCCGTCGCTTCGGGCGGCCTGCGCGCGCGGGACATCGGCGCTGCGGTCGGGGCCGCCGTCGCCGCGCTCGGCTACCGGGATTACGTGGTCTCCGCCGGAGACGTGGGCACGGACGTGGCCGAGGGACTGCTCGAAGCCCACGGCGACGCGGTGTCGGCGCTGCATTTCACCGACATCTCGCAGTACCACTTCCTCCACGGGCTTCCCTCGGACCTCACGCAGGAGGAGCAGCGCTATGTCGAGCGCGGCCACGCCTGGCAGGCGGCCGAGGGCGGCTACATGCACGAGCAGGGGACCAAACCGGCCACGATCGCCGCGGCCCTGGGCGACTCACCCGCCGGCCTCGCGGCCTGGATCGGCGAGAAGCTGCGGTCGTGGACCGACTGCGACGGCGACCCGTTCACCGTCTTCACACCGGACGAGGCCGTCACCTGGATCGCCGCCTACTGGCACACCGCCAGCATCGGAACCTCGTTCACCCCATACGCTGTGGCGAGCCCGAAACCGACCGGACGTGTGGAGCGGCCCACCGTGTTCACGGTCTTCCCCCGTGACCTGGTGAATGCGCCGCGGTCGTTCGCCGACCGGTTCTTCGACGTCAGGGACTTCCGCACGCTGGAACGCGGCGGGCCCTTCGCCGCCTGGGAGCAGCCCAGCGACTACGTCGGCGGTGTCCGGTCCGCACTGGCGTACGCGGACTGAGTCTTCGGTCGCGGCGCCGTGCTCAGAGCACGACGGGGGTGATGATCGTGCCGTCCGGGGCCCTTGCAGGCGTGAGGAGGTTCGGCATGCCGAGCGCCAGCGCGCAGGCGTCGAGCGCCTGCCGCAGCTCGTCGTAGTAGCCCAGCGGCCACCCGATCCCGCACCGGTGACTGACGCGGCCATGCGGACACAGTACCGGCATCGGGCACAAAAAATGCGAGGGAATATCACCTCGCATTTCCAGAATATATCACGCCACGGGGCTTGCCACAAGAGCCCCCTCCCCCGGCAGACTGCACTCTCGGCCGATTCCAGCAGAAGGGGCACAGCATCATGAGCATCGTCGTCGCCAATCAGACCATCACCGCCGACGGGTACGCCGCCGGCGTCAACCAGACCGAGGAGCGCCCCTTCGGCGAGGACGGCGGAGACGGATGGGGTGACCGGCTCCACGCGTGGATGTTCGATCAGGGCGACGAGAACCGGGCCGAGGTCGAGCAGATGACCGGCGCCCGCGCACACATCATGGGGCGCAATATGTTCGGTCCGGTTCGTGGCGAGTGGGATCGGGACTGGAAGGGGTGGTGGGGTGACAATCCGCCGTTCCACGCTCCCGTCTTCGTCCTCACCCACCACTCGCGCGACCCGCAGCCGATGGAGGGCGGCACGACCTACCACTTCGTCACCGACGGCATCGAGTCGGCTCTGACGCAGGCGCGGGAGGCGGCGGGCGACGGCGAGATCTCGATCCAGGGAGGTGCGGACACGATCAATCAGTATCTCGCGGCTGGGCTGGTCGACGAGTTGCGGCTGCACATCGTGCCGTTCACCCTCGGCGCAGGCGCTCGCCTGTTCGACGGCGTGCCTCCACTGAATCTCGAGCAGGTCCACGCCCGAGCGGCTAGCACAGTCGTCCACGTCACCTACCGGGTGAAGCGGGACCGATGAGAAGAAGCAGATGATGGCCACTGTCCTCTACATGTCGATTTCACTCGACGGATACGTGTCGACGCCGGACGACTTCCTCGGCGGCGCCGACGGCAACAGACTGCACGACTGGTATGCGCCCGGCGGAGCCCCCGAGGCGCTGACCGGCGAGGCGAAAGCGCTCGCAGGAGAACTCGACCAGATCGGCGCGGTGGTCACCGGCCGGCGCACCGCCGAGCTGATGGACCACTGGGGCGGCGACGTGCACAACGGTGTGCCCATCTTCATCCCGAGCCATCGGCCTCCCGGCCCTGCAGCCCGCTGGGGCTATCCGAACGTGACGTACGTGCTCGACGGGGTCGCGAGCGCGATGGCACAGGCGGTCGCCGCAGCCGGGGATCGCGACGTCTACGTCCAGGGCGGATACACAGCCCAGAAGGCGCTCGAGGAAGGAGTGCTGGATGAGATCCAGATCCACCTGATCCCCGTGCTGCTGGGCGGCGGCCATCGCCTGTTTGACGTGCTCCCCTCCGAGATCGAGCTCGAAATCGTGAAAGTCATCGATACGCCGTACGCCACCCACATCCGCTACCGGGTGCTGCGCTGACCCTCCTGACACCTCTCTCCTGTTCCTCCACTGATCGGACCGCGATGACCCTTGCCCTACCATCCCTGTTCGCCCTCGACCCACATCCCGCCAAAGCCGCACCCGAGCTGATCGATGACGATGCACGCCACTTCGGGCGGATCGAGGCGCGCCTGGCCGCCGAGCGCGAGGAGGTCGACGGACGCCTCGCTGAGCTGCTGGCGACCCCCGGCGGCAACGGGCAGGAGGCGTACGAACGCGAGGTGGAGATCGTCCGGCTGAATCGGCGCGCACGGTTGCTGCGCCGGTTCGGGGCCGACCTCTGCATCGGACGGGTGGTGACCGACACGGGAACGATCTACATCGGTCGCGTCGGCTTGGCGGACTCGGACGGCGAGCGGCTGCTCGTGGACTGGCGCACCCCGGCGGCCGAGCCGTTCTTCGGTGCCACGCTCGCGCATCCGATGGGGCTGACATCCCGTCGCCGCTATCGCTGGGCCGACCGCCGCGTGACGGACTACTGGGATGAGGCCTTCACCGAGGCCGCCGCCTCCTCCCCCGCCGCGCTCGACGACCAGTCCGCGTTCATCGCCAGCCTCGGCGCGAGCCGGACTCCGCGCATGCGGGATGTGCTGGGCACCATCCAAGCGGACCAGGATGCGATCATCCGCGCCGACGGCCAGGGCACCCTGGTGGTCGACGGTGGACCGGGCACGGGCAAGACGGTGGTCGCGCTGCACCGCGCCGCCTACCTCCTGTACTCCGACCCGCGGCTGCAGAGCGGGCGCGGTGGCGTGCTGTTCGTCGGACCGTCCCACGCCTACACCGACTACGTCGCCGACATCCTGCCGGGCCTCGGCGAGGAGGGCGTCCGCA
Source organism: Leifsonia sp. (assembly GCF_051955155.1). Taxonomy (NCBI): domain Bacteria; kingdom Bacillati; phylum Actinomycetota; class Actinomycetes; order Micrococcales; family Microbacteriaceae; genus Leifsonia; species Leifsonia sp. The sequence continues at coordinate 6,886 of NZ_JBQCGZ010000067.1, read as the reverse complement.
CCTGCACGCTCACCGACCTCGTACCGGAGGGCGGAGAAGCCGTGCCCGAGCCGGACCGCCGCGTCGCGCTGCTCAAGGGCGACGGCCGGATGCCCCGGGCCGTCGAAGCCGCCATCCGGCTCTCCGAGCGCCCGCCGTCCCGCCCCACCGTGCTCGACACCCCCTGGGGCGAGCTCCGCATCGGCCAAAGAGAGTGGGCCGAGGCGCTCGCCGCGGCAGACCCGGCTACGCCACACAACGACGCCCGGGCGGAGATCCGGGAGGCTCTGCTCGACATCCTGGTCGATATCGTCTCCACCCGGAACAGCGAGAGCGCCCCAGTGCGTGACGGCCGGTGGAGCGGCGAAGGGTGGGGCGACGCGGGATGGGACGACGCAGCGTCTACCCGTGACAACGACGCACCGCGCCGCGGATTCGATAACGAGGAGGAGTTCGACGCATACGGCCTGGCCGGCGGACAGACGGACGCCGACGCGATCCGTCGCTCACTGACCGCCGACACCGACCTGCCGACGGTGTTCGACGCGGTGTGGCCGCTCCTCGACCCGGCCTCGATCGTCCGGAGGCTGTGGAGCTCTCCCGCCCTGCTGCTTCGCTGCGCACCATGGCTGACCACCGACGAGGCTGCGCTGCTCCAGCGATCGCCGTCCGACCCGTGGACGGTGTCCGACCTCCCGTTGCTCGATGCGGCCCGGCAGCGTGCAGGAGACCCCGAGCGGGATCGCCGCCATCGCGCGGAGGCTGCGCATGCGGCCGCAGACCGGGCCGTGATGGACGAGGTGATCCAGGACCTCATCGCGACCGACGACTCCGACCTCAAGACGATGTCGATGCTGCGAGGCCAGGACCTCCGCGCTGCATTGGACACGTACACCGGCCCGGCCGCGTCGTCCACCGACCTCCTCGCCGGCCCGTTCGCACACATCATCGTGGACGAGGCGCAGGAGCTGACACCAGCCGAGTGGACGATGATCACCCGGCGAGTCCCGTCGCACAGCCTGACGACCGTCGGCGACCGCGCGCAGGCCCGGCACGGCTTCCCCGAGAGCTGGACCAAGCGCCTCGCCGAGGTCGGGCTCCCGGGCGCGACGGTGGCGACACTGTCCGTCAACTACCGGACACCGGTCGCCGTCATGAAGCAGGCCGAGCCGGTGATCCGCGCAGTCCTCCCCGACGCCAACGTGCCCACGTCGATCCGCGACAACGGCATCCCGGTACGGCATGCGCCGGCGACCGACCGCGACAGCATCCTCCGCGCCTGGCTCGACGCCCAGCCGGAGGGCACCGCCTGCGTCATCGGCGATGACTCCTTCGCGACGATTCCGCGCGTCCGCTCGCTCAGCGCCGCCGAGGTGAAGGGACTCGAATTCGACCTCGTGCTCCTCGTAGAACCCGGTCCGCGTCATGGCGGCGCCGCGCCCGATCGCGCGGCTGCCATCGAGACGGCGGTCGACCGCTACGTGGCCATGACCCGGACGACCGGCGCACTGGTCATCCTCTACCCGACCGAATGCTGACTTCCCGCCCCGCTCCCCCGCTGCGATACTTCGGACGACCATCCGCCTGGCCCGAGAACTTTGTGAGGCACACAGGCCGACGTCGGGACGAGGCACGACCGGTCCCTGTGCGCGCCGCAATTCCCGTCGGATCGCGTACAACGACGTCACCAAAGCGCTCCGCCTGGCCCCCAGCGGAGCAGTCCTAATCAGGTACACCCAGAGGGTGAGCGGTTCGCGCAATGCGTGTGGCTGGGGGCCAACGCCGTCGATCGGATCGGCTACGACACTCCCCTAGAGGGTTGAGTCGCGGGCCGATGATCCCGCTACCGCACACGAGATCCGTAACAAGGACGGACAGATCGGCGAAAAGAACTCCTACGGGAATGACCCGCGACGCTCCCCTCGTCCGAAGGAGAATCACGTGACGATCATCGACGAAGCACCCGTGCTGTCGGCCCCGGCCAATCTGCGCGGCCTGGGCGGCATCGCCATCGAGGGCGGCGTGCTCCGGCACGGCATGGCCATCCGCACGGACGACCTCGCCCTGGTCACCGAGGGCGTCGCCGACGAGCTCGTCGCGGGCGGGCTCACCGTGATCGTCGATCTGCGCTCGAACGACGAGGTCGCCATCACCGGCCGCGGCCCCTTGGGAACCCGGCCCGTCGCCTACCACCACATCGCGCTCATGGCGGACGTCGGAGCCTCGATGCCGGCGGTCGACCGCGAGTGGCGGTTCACCCACGAGGCGATGGGCGAGTCCTATGTGGCGATGACCGAGACCGCGGCGCCGGCGCTGGTGACGGCGCTCAACGTGATCGCGTACGCGCCAGGTGCGACGGCGTTCCACTGCGCAGCGGGCAGGGACAGGACCGGGGTTCTCGCCGCAGTGCTCTTGCTGGCTCTCGGCGCGTCCGATGACGACATCGTGGCCGACTACGCGCGCACCGCTCCCAACATGCCCGGCATCATGCGCCGCACGCGCGGGGTCATGGGCCCGCTCCTGGCGCGCCTCGGCGTCGACGAAGAGGCCATGCAGCGCTCGTTGCCCGACGGTCCGATGGACGTGTCGATGCGGATCATGCTCGGGACGCTGCGCGATCGCCATGGCGATCCGCTCGCGCCCCTCCGGGCTGCTGGCCTGTCCGACGACACCATTGCCCGTCTGCGCGCCAAGGCGATCGCCGCATGACCGTCGCGCCCCCCAACGCCCGCGGTCGCGGGCCCGGCCGGCCCCGGGACGAGGAGCTGGACGGGCAGATCATCAGCGCGACGCTCGCGATCATCGACGGCGGAGAGGATGTCACCGTCGGACGCCTCGTCGCCCGCAGCGGCGTCAGCCGGGCGGCCCTCTATCGTCGCTGGCCGTCGCTGACGATGCTGATCGCTCAGGCTCTCGACGTCGGACGCGAAGTGCCGCCCGAGTACCCGGAGGGCGACCTGCGCGACGCGGTCCTCTCGGGCCTGGGGCTCGGGCCCGAGGGGGTGGTGAGCTCTGCCCCCGACTACTCGGAGGAACGCTTCCGCCAGCGCATCCGGCTCGTGATGGCCGACCGTGCACTGCAGAAGGCGTACTGGGCATCGCACGTCTCCCGGCGACGCGTCCCCCTCGAGAATGCTCTGCGCCGGGCGATCGCCCGCGGCGAGCTCCGCGCCGACCTCGACGTCGACGCGTGTTTCGACGCGATCGCCGGTGTCGCCTACTACCAGCTGGTGGTGCGCGGCGATCGGATCGACGACCCGGCCACCGCGGCGCGCGTGCGCGCGGCGATCGACGTCGTGTGGCGCGGTATGACGGCGTGAGAAGGCGGGTCAGGCGGTGCCGGGGCCGGAGTCGTCGACCTGGACGAGCTGGGAGTCCGGCGCGTTGGCGGCCGTCGTGCCGTGTGCGACGCGCAGCATGGCGCTGACCATCGCGTTCGCGACGGCGATCAGCGGCACGGCGAAGAGCGCGCCGGGGACGCCGGCGATGCCCGTCCCTGCCGCGACGCCGACGACGACCGCGAGCGGGTGCACCTTCACCGCGCCGCCGACCAGCAGCGGCTGCATCACGTGCGCTTCCAGCAGGTGCACGCCGAGCACGCCGGCCAGCATGATGACCGCCTGAATCGGTCCGCCGAAGACGAGAGCGATCGCAACGGCGACGATGCCGGAGACGATCGCACCGATCACGGGGATGAAGGATGCCAGCAGCACGATCACCGCGATCGGCACAGCGAGCGGCAGCCCGAGAAAGAACGCGACGAGGCCGATGCCGACCGCGTTCACGATGGCGACCAGGATCTGCACCCGCACGAAGCTGGTCAGTGTGCGCCAACCCGCCTCGCCCGCCGCGGTAAGGCCGGGCTTCGCCGACCTCGGGAAGATCCGCACGATCCAGTTCCAGATGCCTCGACCGTCGATGAGCATGAAGATGGTCGCGAACAGCGCGATCAACGATCCGGTGAGCACGTGTCCGGTCGCTGTCCCCACCTTGAGCGCCCCACCGAGGATCGTCGCCGAGTCCTTCTGCAGGAAGGCTCCGGCCTGTGAGAGGTAGCCGGCGAGCTGGTGGTCGCTGATGCTGAACGGCGGCTGCCTGAGGGCATCCCGCACCCGGTTGTACGCAGCCACCGACTCCCGTTCGAGCTGTGGAAGCCCAACGCGCACCTGCCAGACGATGAGGAGCACGAGCCCGCCGAGGATCGCCGCCAGGGCGACCAGACACACGACGATCGCGAGCCACTTCGGCCACCGGTGCTGCCGGAGCGTTCCGACCGTCGGTGCGACGAGCGCGCACACGAGGAGTGCCACCATGAGCGGCACCACGATGTCCTGGAAGACGACGACGAGGTAGACGACCACCCCGGCCAGGGCGACGATGACGAGCAACCGCCACGCCCACTCGGATGCCAGCCGAACGCCGCGGGGAAGGCTCCCGCTCACGCGACCGGACCCGCCATGCCCCTCGACCTCATGCATCCGCCACTCCCCCTCTGCTGCGCCGCGACCCGTGACCGCAGGCGGGCGATGCTACCGCACAGACACGAAACCCGGTTCCCCTCGAGTGAAGGGAACCGGGTTTCGTGATGTGTGACCCCAGCGGGATTTGAACCCGCGTTACCGCCGTGAGAGGGCGACGTCCTAGGCCGCTAAACGATGGGGCCGTTCGTGCCGGAAAGGCAACTCATCGAGTATGCCATACGGCCCGATGCGCGCTCAAATCGTCCCACTCGCGCTCGTACCGACCCGGCCCGTCCGTTCACGCATACAGCCGGAGCGCGCCCGGCGCGACCGATACCTCCACAGGCAGCGGTCCGACCCGCTCTCCGTCGGCGTAGGCGATGATGCCCTCCGCGTCGACCGAGACCGTGCGGCCGCGCGTGATGTGCACCTCGGGCAATGCTGTGTGCTCGCCGCGGAACACGCGAGGGAACACGCGCAGGAAGCGGTGTCTGGGCATCCGGTCGACCACGAACAGGTCCAACAGTCCGTCGTCGACCTCGGCATCCGGAACGATCTTCATGCCGCCTCCGATCGAGCGCCCGTTGGCCACCGAGACGAGCATCGCCTCCGTCGTCGTCGCAAGGCCGTCCACAACGATGCGGTACCTCGCCGGCCGGAACGACAGCAGCTCCCGCACCATCGCGATCGTGTAGCGATGGGCGCCTCGCGGTCTCGCCATGCGATTGGCACGCTCGTTGACGACGGCGTCGAAACCGGCGGAGAGCACACACGCGAACCAGGTCGTCAACGCTCCGTGACGCACGCGGCCGAGGTCGATGCGGCTAGGCCCAGCGGCAAGCGCCTTCTGCAGGCCGGCAATCGAGGCATGTGTGTCGTCGACAGGCAGGCCGAGCGTTCTGGCCATGTCGTTGCCCGTTCCGCTGGCCACGATCCCGAGCCCGACGTCGGTCTCCGCCACGATATTCACGCCCAGGCTCACCATGCCGTCGCCGCCGACGACGACGAGCACGTCCGCACCACCCTCCTCGATGACCCGCGACGTCTCCCGTCGGAGCAACTCGTAGTTCGGCTGGGCGAGCACGACGACCTCGTGACCGGATGCCTGCAGCGCTGCGACGACGGCCGGTCCGGCTCCGCGCCTTCGGCCGAACGACGCCTGCGGGTTGATCGCAACAGCGATGCGTTGCACTGCAGGCAGTGCAACGCTGCCCGGCTGCGCGCTCATAGCCCCCGATTATGTCGGACTCCAGCCCCGGATCCGTCCCCGCGGGCCGAGAGTACGGGGACCAGAATGGGGTGCATGAAACTCACGAAGCTCGAGCACGCGGCGCTCATCCTCGAAGACGACGGCGCCAGGCTGTTCGTGGATCCCGGATCGTTCACGACGCCGATCACCGACGCCATCGGCACGGTGGCCGTGGTCATCACGCACGAGCACGCCGACCACTGGACGCCGGAGCAGCTGAGGCGCATCCTCGATCAGAGTCCGGACGCCGTCATCCTCGCGCCGGAGGGTGTTGCGAAGGCCGCCTCGGACTTCTCCGTGCGCGTGGTGCACGCGGGCGACACGGTCGAGGTCGAGCCGTTCACACTGCGCTTCTTCGGCGGCAAGCACGCTGTCATCCACTCCTCCATCCCTGTCGTCGACAATCTGGGCGTGATCGTGAACGACAAGCTGGTGTACCCGGGCGACTCGTTCGCCGCGCCGGACCTCTCCGAGATCGACGTGCTCGCCGTGCCGTCCTCGGCGCCGTGGCTGAAGGCCTCCGAGTTCATCGACTACGTGCTGGGACTCAAGCCCAAGCACTCGTTCTCCACGCACGAGATGGTGAACTCGGTCATCGGCAAGCAGATGGCGGATGCCCGCATCCAATGGGCGACGGAGCAGGGCGGCGGCCGCTACCTCGGCCTGCAGCCAGGCGACACGTACGAGGTCTGAGCTCAGCGCTCGAGCGGGTGCGTGGCCGCAACGGCCCACGCTGTCCACACCAGCTGGCTGAGCAGGAACAGGCGCTCCACCATGCCGGATGCCTGCCAAGCCACGGCGCCACCGAGTGCGAGCAAGAACACGATGCCGAGTGAGGCGACGACCAGCAGACCGACCGCCGAGCCTTGAGAGGCGGCCTGCCGCCGGATGACCGCGAACGACATGGCGAGCGTCGCTATCGCCACCGCGACGAATCCGATGAACGCCAGCGCGAGGTGAACGGGTCCGCTCGGCACTCGCGGCAGCCCGGCGACATCCGTCGGAAAGAACGCGAGCAGTGCCGACGCCACGGCCCAGATGCCGAACAGCGCGGTGATCCAGGTTCGAGCGACTCCACGTCTGACGAGCACGATCAGCGCGAGCGCCGACAGCACGCCGCGAATGACGAAGTTCACGTCCATGAGCCACGCGAACCGGCCGCGACCGTAGTCGCTTTCGAAGTCGCTCACGATGCTGT
>NZ_JBQCGZ010000066.1:0-15159 GCF_051955155.1 Leifsonia sp. | reverse complement strand
AACGCCGGGAGGACATCCTCGGAGCCGTAGCTGACCGTGACGACGGCTACCAGGGACCGGTCGAAGCCGGCCGACCCCGCCCCGAGCGCCCCGTCCGCCGTCATGCCTCGAGGAGTCGCTTCAGATACCGGCCGTAGCCGCGCTTGACAAGCGGCTCCGCCAGCTCGCCCAGTTGCTCGGCCGAGATCCAGCCGGCACGCCAGGCGATCTCCTCGACGCAGCCGATCTTGAAGCCCTGCCTGTCCTCGATGACGCGCACGTACTCCGACGCCTGCATCATCGACTCGAACGTCCCGGTGTCCAGCCAGGCGGTGCCGCGGTCGAGCACCTGCACCTGAAGCGTGCCCGCCTCCAGATACCGCTCGTTGACGGTGGAGATCTCCAGCTCGCCGCGCGCGCTCGGCGTGATGCTCTTCGCGATCCGCACGACGTCGTTGTCGTAGAAGTACAGACCGGGGACGGCGAAGTTGCTCTTCGGCTGCGCCGGCTTCTCCTCGATCGAGAGGGCCTTGAAGTCGTCGTCGAACTCCACGACGCCGTACGCGGTCGGGTCGCTCACCTGGTAGGCGAAGATCAGGGCGCCGTGGATGTCGCTGTGCGCCCGCAGCGCCGAGCCGAGGCCGGTGCCGTGGAAGATGTTGTCGCCGAGCACGAGCGCGACCGACTCGTCGCCGATGAACTCCTCGCCGATGATGAACGCCTGGGCGAGCCCGTCCGGCGACGGCTGCACGGCGTACTCGATCGTGATGCCGAGGTGCGACCCGTCGCCGAAGAGCGCCCGGAACTGGTCGTTGTACTCCGGCGTCGTGATGATCAGGATCTCGTTGATCCCCGCCATCATCAGCGTGGACAGCGGGTAGTAGACCATCGGCTTGTCGTAGATCGGCATGAGCTGCTTGGAGATGCCCTTGGTGATGGGCCACAGCCGCGTGCCGGAGCCGCCGGCGAGGATGATTCCGCGCATGTGTCGAGTGATTCCTTACTTGTCGTCGAGCGAGGCGTAGAACGCGCGCGCCGCGTCCCACGTCGGCAGCAGGCCGCTGGCGGCCGCGTCGGCCAGGTTCGGCGCCTCGGTGTCCTTCGGCGAGAGCAGCAGCTCCTGGGCGGGGACGGGGAACTCGAGGCCGATCTCGGGGTCGAGCGGGTTGATGCCGTGCTCGCGGGTCGGGTTGTAGACGTCGGTGACGAGGTAGCTCACGGTCGCGTCGTCGGTGAGCGCGACGAAGCAGTGGCCGACGCCCTCCGGCACGTAGATCGCCCGGCGGTCGGTGTCGTCGAGCAGCACCGAGTCCCACTTCCCGAACGTCGGGGAGCCGACGCGGATGTCGATCACGAAGTCCAGCACAGCACCGCGCGGGGCCATGACGTACTTGGCCTGGCTCGGCGGGATGTCGGCGAAGTGGATGCCGCGGACGGATCCGCGCCGCGACACCGAGGTGTTCCCCTGCTTGAGGTCGAGGGAGTGGCCGACGGCCTCCTCCAGCCGGTCGAACCGGTAGAACTCGAAGAAGAGTCCGCGGTCGTCGGCGTGCTGGACCGGGGTGATCTCGTAGGCGTCGGGGATGCTCAACTCGCGAATCTGCACTCCGGGAGTCTACTAACAGACGCTGAGCTTGCCATCCGCATCGCTCACCGATGCCGGGCCGCCGAGCAGGACGAGACGGGACGGGGTGCCGCCGAGGACGCCTGCGGCGGTCGCCGACGGGACGCAACCAGGGTTGACGATGTAGAGCGGGCTGTGCGCCTTGCCCGCGACCGCCGCGCCCGCGAGCGCGTCCGGGAAGTTGAGCGCGTTCGCGAGGTACGCGGACGGTGCGGTGCCGAAGGTCTTGTTCAGAGCGACGCTGACGGCGAACCGGTCGGGGCCCGAGTAGCGGACGACGCTCATGCCCGGCAGCTGCGAAATGCCCTGCTCGATGCCGGGCGAGACCGACGCCGGACCGCCCGCGATGCCGACCTTCGTGGTGTGCAGCGTCGTGAGGAGGTTCCTGGTGGCAGCGTCGAGCGAGCCGGCGGAGCCGTTGACGAGCAGGACGGGCGCGCTCGCGCTCCCGGCCACCGCCCCGGCGGAGAGCGCATCGGGGAAGTTGGCGCCCGTCGCGACGTAGACCGTCGGCGCGCTGCTCCCCCACTTCGCCGCGACGAGCGCACGCGAGACGGCGTAGCGGTCGGAACCGCCGAAACGCGTGACCGCGATGTGCCGGTCGGTCAGCGCGGTGACGACGGCGTCGGACACCGAGGCCGGGCCTCCGACGACGACGGCCTTGGTGGCGCCGAGCCGGCCGATCTCGGTGCTGACGACCGCGGGCAGTCCGCCGGGCCGGGTGAGCAGCACGGGGGCGTTGTCCTTCGCTGCGGCCGGCGCCGCACTCAGCGCGTCGGGGAAGTTCTCGCCGTTCGCGATGTAGACGGTGCCGGAGCCGGACGGGAAGGCCGCCTTCGAGGAGTTCACCGACACCTCGTAGCGGTCGGCTCCGCCGGCGCGGCTGAGAGTGGGCACCATCCCGGCGTTGGGGTCGCCGAACCACTGCGTGTAGAGGCCCCAGAAGTTGCGGTTGCCGTACTCCGAGCAGGCGTCGCCGTCGCCGAAGAAGTCCTTGATGGCGGCCGCATCCGGCTGGTACGGCGTGTAGTAGTACAGAGCGGCGGTCGCCTTGTTCCAGATGGCGACCGGGCCGGTGCCGCAGTTCAAGGCGGGCTTGGAGGAGAACGGGATGCGGCTGACGGCGTGGACCGGGTACCAGTCGAAGTAGTCGCTTGTCGATCCGGGGTTGGCGTAGCGCTTGAACTGCCAGGCCGCGCCGTAGACCTGCGCGAAGAAGCCCTTCGTGTCGGGGTCGCAGCCGACTCCCGGGTCGTCGGGGCACGCGTACCCGGTCGCGTAGTCGTACTGGGTCTGCGACGGCCAGTCGTCGGAGACGAGGCCCTGCTCCTTCTGCAGAAGGGTGACGAGAACGCCGGGATTGATCCCGCACGAGGAGCCAACCGTCGCGATGATGGTGGCAGCGGACTGCGTGCCGGACGCGCTATAGCCGGCGCACATGTCGTCAGCGGGTCGGTCGGCGGTGGGCGCCCGGAAGTCGTCCAGGCAGGTGTAGCCGGTCCGGCAGGCCGGGACGGTGTTGTTCAGGAAGGTCTGGACCTGCGCGGCGGTGAGCGCGGCCCCGTTGTAGAAGACGGCATCGCTCATCAGCTTGCCGACCGCGAACTTCGACGCGTCGACCGTGCCTCCGGCGTAGGTCGAGAACCCGGGCGAAGCCGGCTTCTCCGCCTTCGGCGAGCGCGTCAGCCCGCTCGCGGCCTCCGCCTTCGCGACCGCCGCATAGTAGGCGTTCGCGCGCGACGCGTCCTGATCGTCCGGCGCTCCCGCCGCGTTCGCGGTCGTCACCCCTGTGAGCGCGAGCACTCCGGACACGACGACGGTGATGACACGCTTCAGCACAGGTGTTCCCCTCCACCTTGCGCCCGCCGTGGGCGCAGACCGGGGCAGTCTATGCCCAGCCGCTCGGCGGAACGCTTCCGCCACCCCGCTACAATCGGACGCATTATGAAGATTCTCGTCACCGGTGGCGCCGGGTTCATCGGCTCCAACTTCGTCCGCCGCACCCTCCAGGACGCCTACCCGGGCCTGGAAGGCGCCGAGGTCGTCGTCCTGGACGCCCTGACCTACTCTGGCAACCTGGCGAACCTCGCTCCCGTGGCCGACTCGCCCCGCTACACCTTCGTGAAGGGCGACATCCGCGACGGCGGCCTGCTGGACGAGCTGTTCCCGTCGATCGACGCCGTCGTCCACTTCGCGGCCGAGTCGCACGTCGACCGCTCGGTCCGCGACGCGTCGATCTTCGTCGAGACCAACGTGCTCGGCACGCAGCAGCTGCTCGACGCGGCCCTGCGCAACAAGGTGGAGCGCTTCGTGCACGTCTCGACCGACGAGGTCTACGGCTCCATCGCCGAGGGCTCCTGGGCGGAGGACCGGCCGTTGGAGCCGAACTCCCCCTACTCCGCGTCGAAGGCGGGCAGCGACCTGCTCGCCCGCAGCTACTTCCGCACCCACGGCCTCAACCTGTCCATCACCCGCTGCTCGAACAACTACGGCCCGTACCACTTCCCCGAGAAGGTCATCCCGCTGTTCGTCACGAACCTCATCGACGACAAGCACGTCCCGCTGTACGGCGAGGGCAACAACATCCGCGACTGGCTGCACGTCGACGACCACACCCGCGGCATCGCGATGGTGCTCGTGAACGGCCGCGCCGGCGAGATCTACAACATCGGCGGCGGCACCGAGCTGACCAACAAGGAGCTCACGCAGCTGCTCCTGGATGCGACGGGCAAGGACTGGTCGTACGTCGACCGCGTCGCCGACCGCCTCGGTCACGACCTGCGCTACTCGGTCGACATCTCCAAGATCCAGTCGGAGCTCGGCTACGAGCCGCTCGTGCCGTTCCAGCAGGGACTGGCCGACGTCGTGCAGTGGTACCGCGACAACCGCGACTGGTGGGAGCCGCTGAAGGCCCGCGCCGCGCTCGACAACTGATGCGCGTCCTCATCGCCGGCGCCGCCGGGATGCTCGGCCAGGACCTGCAGAAGGCCCTCGCCGGGCACGAGGTGACGGCCCTGCGCCGCGCCGACCTGGACGTGACCGACCGGGACGCGGTGCTCGCCGCGGTCCCCGGTCACGACGTCGTGATCAACGCGTCCGCCTACACCAAGGTGGACGACGCCGAGACGCACGAGGACGACGCGTACGCGATCAACGCGCTCGGCACCGAGAACCTCGCCATCGCGTCCGCCGCGGCGGGCGCCCGGTTCGTCACGGTCTCGACCGACTACGTGTTCGACGGCCACGCCACCGAGCCGTACGCCGAGGACACCCCGCGCGACCCCATCAACGCCTACGGCCGCACGAAGGCGGCGGGCGAGGAGCTGGCACTCGCCGCGCACCCGGACGGCACCTTCATCGTCCGCACCGCGTGGCTGTACGGCGCGGGCGGACCGAACTTCGCGCGCACGATGGTGAAGCTGGCCGGAAGCCACGAGACCGTCAGCGTCGTCGCCGACCAGATCGGGCAGCCGACGTGGACGGGCGACCTCGCCGAGCGCATCGTCGCGATGCTCGACGCGGACGCGCCGGCCGGCGTCTACCACGGCACCAACTCCGGCCGCGCGAGCTGGTACGACTTCGCCAAAGCGGTCTTCAGCGCGGCCGGATTGGACCCTGATAGGGTCACACCGACCGACAGCGCCACGTTCGTGCGGCCCGCGCCACGGCCCTCGTTCTCCGTGCTCGGACACGAGGCCTGGGCGAAGGCCGGCCTCGCGCCGATGCGGTCCTGGGAGGACGCGCTCGCGGACGCGGCGCGCCATGGAGTGCTGGAGCTGGAGAATGACGACACTCACGGTGGTGGTCGATGAGCTGATCGGTGACGCTCCCGGCGGCACGCGCCGCTACACCGAGGAGCTCACCCGTCAGCTGATCGCGACCGCGCCCGCGGGCTGCGATGTGCACGCGATCATCTCGAACGTCTCCGACGAGCAGCTGGAGGAGGTCCGCCGCCTGCTGCCCGGCGTCGCTGAGGTGACTCGCCTGCCGCTGGGCCGCCGCGAGCTCACCGTCGCCTGGCAGTCCGGCATCCGCGTCGGCGGCGTGCGCGGGATGGTGCACGCGCCGAGCCTGCTCGCCCCGCTGCGCAAGCACGACACGGCGGAGGGCGACCAGCTCACCGTGACCATCCACGACACGCTCGCGTGGACGCATCCCGACGCGCTCGGCACTGCCGCGGCGATGTGGACGAAGGCGATGGCGAAGCGCGCGAGGAAGCACGCCGACGCGATCGTCGTCCCGTCGCACGCCGTCGCCGACCGCCTCGCCGACGTGCTCGACTTCGGCGACCGCGTGCGCGTCATCGGCGGCGCCCCCGCCGCCACGCTGCGCCTGCCCGCGGACGCGGACGAGCGCGCCGAGCGCCTCGGCCTCCCCGCGTCCTACGCGTTCAGCCTCGGCTCGATCTCGCCGCGCAAGGGCATCGCCCCGCTGATCCGCGCCGTCGCCCGCCCGGAGGCGCACGGCATCCCGCTGCTCATCGCCGGCCCGGACCGCTACGGAGACGGCACGGCGACCGGGGTCGCGGCCGCGGCGGGGCTCCCGGAGGACCGCGTGCGGACGCTCGGCCACCTCGACGACGCCGACCTGGCCGTCGCGCTCGACCGCGCCACCCTGTTCGTCTACCCCAGCGTCGCCGAGGGCTTCGGGCTCCCGGTGGTGGAGGCGTTCAAGTTCGGGCTGCCGGTGATCCACTCGGACGACCCCGCGCTCGTGGAGGTCTCGGGAGGCGCGAGCCTGGTCGTGGAGCGCCCCGCCTCCGCCGAGGACGAGGACGGCTACAGCGAGCGCCTCGCCGCCGCCATCGGGCGCGTGCTCGACGACGCCGAGCTGCGCTCGCGCCTGGGCGTGCTCGCCTCCGACCGCGCGCGCGCGTTCAGCTGGAGAGACTCGGCCGAGCGCGTCTGGCAGCTGCACGCCGACCTCTGACGGAGCCGCGACCGTTCCCCTTCGGTGCGTCCGCCCCTGTTCGAGCGGGTCGCAAACGTACCGAACAGGGTCAGCGGGAGGTGCTGCCCGCCTCGACCTCGTCGCGGCTGCGCGAGGGCTGCTGCTCGGTGGAGTCCTCGCGGCCGAACCAGCTGGCGTAGCGGCGCGACGCCCAGGCGCCGACCGACTTGGACCAGCCGTGGCTGCGCTGCTCCACCAGCCAGGTGAAGCCCAGCGCGACGAGCACCGCGAGCGGGATCGCGAACAGCAGCGGGACGTACCAGGTCTGCCCGGCGAACAGGTAGGTGCTGAAGATGATGATCGGCACGTGGACGAGGTACAGGCTGAACGAGATCCGGCCGGCGAACTGCAGCGGGGCCGACTCGAACGCCGCGCGCAGCGGCTTCCAGCCGAGCGCGGCGACCACGAGGCCCGCGGCCGCGAGCGGCACCAGGCCCTTGAACACGGCCACCAGCTCGGTCATCCCGGAGACGGCGGGGCCGACGAGCCACGGTCCGATCAGCAGCATCGCGCTGCCGACCGTGAGCGCGGCCCAGATCGGGTGCCGCCACCAGTGCGTGTTGATGCGGTCAGCGACGTTCCGGACGGCGTCCATCCGCACCGCGATCACGGCGCCGACGAAGAACGCCGGCAGGTACTCCATCTCGGCGGAACCGGCGCGGGCGCCGAGCCAGGTGATGGCGCACGCGGCGAGCCGGCCGGCGATCCACCACTTGCGCACCGCGATCGCCGCGATCGCGAAGACCGGGAGCAGCAGCGAGAAGACGAGCTCCCAGCGCAGCGACCACAACGGGTTGTTGATCTGGCCGTCGCCGCCGAGCAGGTCGACCGCCTTGACGATGTACTCCCACGAGAAGTTCGGGGTGGAGGAGCTGCTCAGCCAGGTGTCCTTCGGCTGGGTGGAGATCTGCGGGATCGCGGCGACCCACACCGCGGCGAGCAGCACGGACGCGGCGACCGGCACCATCAGGCGCACGACGCGGCGGGGGAAGTAGGCCACCCAGTCGAAGCCGCGCTTGCGCACGGCGGGCAGCGTCACGACGAGACCGGAGAGCACGAAGAACACGATCACCGACTCGACACCGGCCGAGAACAGCTTCAGCGGGGTGTAGCTGATCCACCACATCGGCGAGCCGACGGGCGCGTTCCCGCCGCCCGGGGCCCCCGGGAAGTCGGGGTTCGTGTACAGCGCGTGGTGGAACAGCACAACGACGGCCGCAAGCCCGCGCAGCCCGTCGAGCGCGGTCAGCCGCCCGCTCGCCTTGGTCACCGAGTTCTCTGCCACACTTCCACCTGTACCCGCCATAGGGCGGCGACGGTACCCAGGCAGCCTGGGCAGTCCCTGTGACCTGTTCAGGGGTCAGCTGGACGCGACAGCAGGTGAGGCGAGAACTTAGTTGCCCGGTTTCGCCGGCGCGACGGCTTTGCGCACCAGCTCGTGGATCTGCGTGTAGTCGGGCTCTTCCGGGTTGATCGTCGGCGGCACCAGTTCGAGCTTGTCCACCGGCAGTTTCCTGGTCTTCATCCCCAGATCGACGAAGTAGCCGAGCATCGACTGCGGGATGTCCGTCTTCATCACCTGAGCGCCCGCCTTGGCGATGCCCTCGAACTTGGAGACGACGTTCACCGGGTTCACCTGCTGCAGGATCGCGTCCTGCAGCTGGCGCTGCCTGGCCATCCTGTCGTAGTCGCTGGTGCCGTGCCTGGCCCGCGCGTACCACTGGGCGTGGTAGCCGTCCATGTGGTGCTTCCCCGGCTCGATCCACTCCACGACGCCGTTCAGATTCTCGTCGCCGCCGATCGGCACCCGGTCCTTGACCGTGATGTCGACGCCGCCGAGCGCGTCGACGAGGTCGGCGAAGCCCTGCATGTCGATGAGCACGTAGTACTGGATGGTCAGCCCGGTCGCGCCCTCGAGCGCGTCCCGCATGGCCTCGATGCCCGGCTCGCTGCCCTTCTTCTTCGCGTCCGGATACAGGTCGGACTTGTAGGTCTCGACCTCGGTGTAGATGGAGTTCAGCTGGCAGACGTCGACGTCGCAGCGGTCGTCGTAGCCGTAGCCGTCCGGGTACAGCGCGTGCAGCGGCGACGAGGACGGGAACGGCACCGGGTCGAGGTCGCGCGGCAGGCCGATGGTGACCGCCTTGCCCGTGCTCGCGTCGATGCTGACGATCGACATCGAGTCCGGCCGCAGTCCCTCGCGGTCGGGGCCGGCGTCGCCGCCGAGCAGCATGATGTTGTACCGCCCGTCCACCGGAGGCTCGGACGGGCCGGCGCCGAAGATGTCGCCGAGCGCGCCGCGCGCGGATCCGGCGACGACCGAGCCGTAGCCGGCGGTCCCGGCCAGGCCGACCAGCACCAGGACGGCGAAAGCCGCGATCCAGCCTCGCGCGTTCGGATGCGCGCGCACCAGGCGGACCAGCCGCAGGGTGTCCAGCGTCAGCACCACCCAGAGCACGGCGTACAGGATGAGCGCGATCTGCACGACCGTGAGGCTGCCCGCCTGGGTCGCGAGCGTGTACACGGTGGAGGGGGTGACCAGCGCCACCAGCAGTCCGATCAGCACCAGCAGCCAGAGCAGCAGGGTCGCGACGATGCCGACCCGGCCGAGCCGCCGGTCACCGGCGACGAGCTGAGCGGACCCCGGCAGCAGGATGTTCATCCCGACGAGCCACCAGCCGCGCTTCGTCATCAGGTGCGGCGAGCTGGCGTCCGGGTTGCGGAGCGGCGTCGCGGTGGTCATAGCCGGGCTTTGAGTGCCGCGTTCTTCTCTTCGACACTCGCCTCGAGGTCGGCGGCGAACCGCTCCAGGGCCTCGGCGAGAGCGGTGTCGGCGGTCGCGAGGATCTTGACCGCGAGCAGGCCGGCGTTCCTCGCTCCCCCGATGGACACGGTGGCGACCGGGACGCCGGCCGGCATCTGCACGATGGAGAGCAGGGAATCCAGTCCGTCCAGGCGCGCGAGCGGAACGGGGACGCCGACGACGGGCAGCGTCGTCACGGCGGCGAGCATGCCGGGCAGGTGCGCGGCGCCGCCGGCTCCCGCGATGATGACGCGGATGCCGCGCGAGGCGGCGACCTTGCCGAACTCGATCATCTTCTCGGGCGTGCGGTGCGCGGAGACGACCTCGACCTCGTGCTCGACCCCGAACTCGGTGAGCAGCCGGGACGCCTCCTGCATCACCGACCAGTCCGAGTCGGAGCCCATCACGACGGACACCAGGGGGTGAGAGGGAGTGGGCATGGTGAACATGCTAGGGGCGGCCGGAGGTGCGGCCCGGTAATGCATGCGGCCCGTCGCCTGGCGCGCTCAGCCCTCGAAGAAGGCGGCCGCCGCCCGCGCCCGGTACACGACGTCGTCGAGGTCGTCGCCTGCGACCGTCACGTGGCCGACCTTGCGGCCGGGGCGCGGCGCCTTCCCGTAGCCGTGGAACTTGGCCTCGGGATGCGCGGCGAGCGCCGCCGGGTAGCGGTCCTGCAAGGTGCCCTCCGCGGGACCGCCGAGGATGTTGACCATCACCGACCACTCCTCGCGCGGCGCCGTCGCGCCGAGCGGCAGGTCGAGCACGGCGCGCAGGTGCTGCTCGAACTGGCTGGTCACCGCGCCCTCGATGGACCAGTGCCCACTGTTGTGCGGGCGCATCGCGAGCTCGTTGATCAGGACGCGGCCGTCCGTGGTCTCGAACAGCTCGACGGCGAGCACGCCGGTCACGCCGAGCCCGTCGGCGACGGCGCGCGCGATCTCCGCGGCCGCCTTCGCGACGCGGCCCTGCGAACCGGGCGCCGGCGCGATCACCTCGGCGCAGACGCCGTCGCGCTGCACGGTCTCCACGACCGGCCAGGCCGCGACCTCGCCGGAGGGCCTGCGCGCGACCAGCTGCGCGAGCTCCCGCCGGAACGGGACGAGCTCCTCCACCAGCAGCGCGCCGCCGCGGCCGTCCTCGGCGAGCGCGAGGAACCAGTCGTCCGCTCCTGTCGGGTCGGAGACGACGCGGACGCCCTTGCCGTCGTAGCCGCCGCGGGCCGTCTTCACGACGGCCCAGCCGCCGTGGTCGTTCAGGAACGCGGCGAGCTCGTCGGCGTTCTCCACCGCTGCCCAGTCCGGGACCGGCAGCCCCAGCTCGGTGAGCCCGGCGCGCATCTGCAGCTTGTCCTGTGCGTAGAGCAGGGCGTCGGGGCCGGGGTGCACGGGGACGCCGCGCGAGACCAGCTCGCGCAGGATCGCCGGCGGGACGTGCTCGTGGTCGAAGGTGATCACGTCCACCGTCTCGGCGAAGGCGAGCACGGTGTCCAGGTCGCGGTAGTCGCCGACGCCGGTCGCGGCGAGGTCGGCACTCATGCCCTCCGCCTCCTCGAGCACGGAGATCTCGATGCCCAGTTCGACCGCCGGAGGGATCATCATCCTGGCCAGCTGACCGCCGCCGATCACGCCAACTCTGTTCCTGGCCATCGCCTCTGCTTCTCCTCGATACTCTTCACGGTGCCCGCGGGCAACTCCCAGACACGCGGTCCTGCACTCGCGTAGTGTGACGAACGCACGCACTCCCTATCTTCCCGCATCACCAGGCTGGAGCATGACGACACAGAAGACCGGCCCCGGGCGCAGGGCGCCACTCCTCCCGCAGCTGATCAAGTTCGGCGCGGTCGGTGCCGTCGGGTTCGTCGTCAACCTGGTCGTCTTCAACGTGATGCTGCTGATCGTGCTGCGGGGTGTTCCGCACGCGACCATCTACTCCACGGTCATCGCGACCCTCGTCGCCATCGCCGCGAACTGGGTGGGCAACCGGTTCTGGGCGTTCTCCGGCCAGCGACAGCAGAACGCGACCAGGGAGGGCCTCGAGTTCTTCGTGGTGAGCCTCGCCGGGATGGGCATCCCGCTGCTGTGCGTGTGGGTCTCGCACTACCTGCTCGCTCTGACCTCGCCGATCGCCGACAACATCTCGGCCAACGGCGTCGGGCTGGTGCTCGGAATGCTGTTCCGGTTCGCGTTCTACCGCTGGTGGGTGTTCTCCCCCGCCCGTTCGGCCGCCGGCCGGGCCGCGGCCA
This sequence comes from Leifsonia sp., assembly GCF_051955155.1. Taxonomy (NCBI): domain Bacteria; kingdom Bacillati; phylum Actinomycetota; class Actinomycetes; order Micrococcales; family Microbacteriaceae; genus Leifsonia; species Leifsonia sp. The sequence goes on along the minus strand of NZ_JBQCGZ010000066.1, from coordinate 3,561 downwards.
AGGCTAGGGCGGACGAGCCGGCCACGGTCACGTCGCCGACGCTAGCGGGATCCCCAGACGGTGGTCTCGTCGGAGACTGACTCCGACTGCTGCCGGCGCAGCGCCACCACGGTCTGCGCGTGCTCCATCAGCTCGCTCAGCGCGCTCTGCACCTGATCGGCCTTCGGCACGTCCTTCAGCACGACCGGGTGGTCGAGCCCGGAGTTGATGCGCACATCCCCCGAGCGGAAGATGCTCTGCAGCCAGGTGCGGCGCACCGCGACGTCGTAGCCGCGGCTGTGCAGCAGCTCCTGGCGGACGCGCACGAAGAAGCCATGCCGGATGATGAGCCGGCGCGTGGTGATCGTGTACCGCCTGCTCAGCCAGGAGGCGAGCGGCAGCAGGAAGAGCAGGAGCAGGACGGCGGCGGCCGCCGACCACAGCAGCACGATCTCCCAGACCTCGCCCAGGCGGCCGGCGAAGTAGCCGGCGGCCCCGCTCGCGGCGATCAGCGCGAGGCTCGGCCAGAACAGCGCCCTGGCGTTCGGACGCAGGCGTGCGATCACCCGCTCCGGCGGCTGGGCGGGGGCCGACTCCCCTGTGCTGCTCATGCTTCCCATTAATAGCGCAGGTGCGTCACGTCGCCCGCCGCGACCGCGGTGCGGCCCGCATCCGACTCGACGACGAGCCGTCCGGAGGCGTCGATGTCGACGGCGGTACCCAGCAGGATGTCGCCGCCGGGCAGCTCGACGCGCACCGAGCGGCCGATGGTGTGGCAGGCGGCGGCCACCGAGTCGCGCAGCGCGCTGCGTTCGGGGTCGCCCGACGCGGCGGTGAACTCGCGGTAGAGCACGGTGAGCTCGGTGAGGTAGGCCGCGAGCACCGCGTCCGGGTCCGGCTCGCCGCCTCCGGCGAGCAGCAGGGAGGTCGCGGTCTCGGTCGGCAGCTCGTCGGCGCCGAGGGTGAGGTTCACGCCGGAGCCGACGACGACCCCGGACATGCCGGGCAGCAGCTCGCACAGGATGCCGCAGACCTTCGACCCGTCGATCAGCACGTCGTTCGGCCACTTCAGCTCGACCTCGCGCGGCACGAACCCGGAGAGCGCCCTGCTCATCGCGAGGCCCGCCAGCAGCGGGAACCAGCCGAAGGCCTCGGGCGGCAGTCCGACGGGCTTCAGCAGCACCGAGATCGCGAGCGCCTTGCCGGGCGGGCTCACCCAGACCCGGCCGAGGCGCCCCCGGCCGCCGGTCTGGTTGTCGGTCAGGATCACCGAAAGATCGGGCAGATCGCCCGCCCTTTGCTGCATGACGTCGTTGGTGGAGGCGGCCGATTCGAGCACCTCGACGACCGGGACGACGGCGCGGCTGCGACGGTAGCTCATTGCTCCAGTCTGCCAGTGTGCGGCCGCGGATTTGTAGGGAATCCTCAACGGCATCGCTCATCCACTGGCCGGTAGAGTGAACGGCGTGACCGACACCGAAGCATGGCAGACCCCCGACCTCTCCACGACCGCCGGCAAGCTCGCCGACCTCAAGGAGCGCTTCCACGAGGCCGTGACCGCCAGCGGGCAGACCGCGATCGAGAAGCAGCACGCCAAGGGCAAGCTCACCGCGCGCGAGCGCATCGACCTGCTGCTCGACCCGGGTTCGTTCGTCGAATTCGACGAGTTCGTCCGCCACCGCACGCACGCGTTCGGCATGGAGGCGAAGCGTCCGTACGGCGACGCTGTCGTCACCGGCGTCGGCACCATCCACGGCCGCAACGTCGCCGTGTTCAGCCAGGACTTCACCATCTTCGGCGGCTCGCTCGGCGAGGTCGCCGGCGAGAAGATCATCAAGGTGATGGACCACGCCATCAAGACCGGCGTGCCGATGATCGGCATCCTCGACTCCGGCGGCGCGCGCATCCAGGAGGGCGTGGTCGCGCTCGGCAAGTACGGCGAGATCTTCCGTCGCAACACGGCCGCGTCCGGCGTCATCCCGCAGATCTCGATCGTGATGGGCCCCGCCGCCGGCGGCGCCGTCTACTCCCCCGCGCTCACCGACTTCGTGATCATGGTGGACAAGTCCAGCCACATGTTCGTCACGGGCCCGGACGTCATCAAGACGGTCACCGGCGAGGACGTCGGCTTCGAGGAGCTCGGCGGCGCGCTCACCCACAACAAGGTGTCCGGCGTCTCGCACTACCTCGCGAGCGATGAGGAGGACGCGCTCGACTACGCGCGCACCCTGCTCAGCTACCTGCCGCAGAACAACCTGTCCGAGCTGCCGCAGTTCGAGTCGGAGCCGGAGCTGGAGATCACCGACGCCGACCAGCGCCTGAACACGGTCATCCCGGACTCGCCGAACCAGCCGTACGACGTCAAGGCGATCATCGAGGGCATCGTCGACGACGGCGAATTCCTCGAGGTGCAGCCGCTGTTCGCCCCGAACATCGTGATCGGCTTCGCCAGGGTCGAGGGCCGCTCCGTGGGCATCGTCGCGAACCAGCCGAGCTCGATGGCCGGAACGCTCAACATCGACGCCGGGGAGAAGGCGTCCCGGTTCGTCCGGTTCTGCGACGCGTTCGGCATCCCGATCCTCACGCTCGTGGACGTGCCCGGCTACCTGCCCGGCACCGACCAGGAGTGGACCGGCGTGATCCGCCGTGGGGCCAAGCTGCTCTACGCGTACGCCGAGGCGACCGTCCCGCTGGTCACGATCATCACGCGCAAGGCCTACGGCGGCGCGTACATCGTCATGGGCTCCAAGCAGCTCGGCGCGGACATCAACCTGGCCTGGCCGACCGCCGAGATCGCCGTGATGGGCGGTCAGGGCGCGGTCAACATCCTCTACCGCGGCGAGATCAAGCGCGCGGAGGAGGCCGGCGAGGATGTCGCCGCCGTCCGTGCGCGGCTCGCCAACGAGTACACCTACAACGTGGCGAGCCCGTTCCTGGCCGCAGAGCGCGGCGAGCTGGACGGCGTGATCGAGCCGGCCGCGTCCCGGATCTCCGTCATCAAGGCGCTGCGGGCGCTGCGCACCAAGCGCGCGTCGATGCCGCCGAAGAAGCACGGGAACATCCCGCTGTGAGCGAGCCCCTCGACCCGTCGCAGATCCGGTTCGTCACGCGCGGCGTGACCCCGGAGGAGATCGCCGCGGTCACCGCCGTGCTCACCGCGGCTGCGGCCGAGCAGGCCGCCGCCGCGGAGGAGGCGAGGCCGCAGGCCGGCCCCGACGCCTGGGAGCGCAGCCGCCGTCAGCTGCGCGGCCCGCTGCATCCCGGCCCCGGGATGTGGCGCTCGTTCTCGGGCTGACCCCTGCCCTGTACCCCGGTCGGCGCGTCCCCCACTGTGGGGACACGCGGGATTCCGCGCGTCCGCCTGGGAGCCAGGACCGGTGGCGTCCCCCTGGTGTCCTCCAAAATGACGACTTTGTATTTACTGGGAACGCCAGCAATATGGTTATTGCTAGGTGTCTCTCCTCGTGAGTCACACCGCCAATCACTCGCCGACTAGGGTAAGCGGGCGAGTGCTTTGGGGGCGAGTCAGGGCGATATTCGGGTTGTCGCCCTGACTCGGGGTTTGAAAAGGGGCCGACAATT
>NZ_JBQCGZ010000065.1:0-5096 GCF_051955155.1 Leifsonia sp. | reverse complement strand
GACGATGACGGCGGGGCCGGCCAGGAGGAGGATCTCGGCGCGGAGGCCCCAGCCCGCGCCGCGGCGGCGGCGCGGCTGCGACGGGAGCGACGCGGTTGCGCCGCTCCCGTCGTGCTGCGCGAGATCCGCCGTCGGCACGCGGTCGGCCGAGGTTTTCTCGCGGGTGTTGCTCACAGCGGGCCTCTCAGCCCTTCTTCGCGGCGTCGTTCGCGGCCTGGATCATGCCCTTGGCGTCGGTCTTGCCGGCCAGCATGTCGACCACGGCGACGTTGAGCGCGTTGCCGATGTTCTGGCCCAGCACGGTGTCCAGCCACTGCGAGACGAACGGCGCCTTGTTGTATGCGGCGAGCACGTCCTTCAGGTACGGCTCGGTGACCTGCTTCTGGGCGTCGGTGTTCACCGGCGGCGAGTTGAACGCCTTGTAGTAGGCGGTCTGCTGCGGTGTGGAGGCGATGAAGTTCAGGAAGTCGGCGCACTCCTTGGGGGCCTTGGCCGAGCACGAGTAGCCGTCGACGCCGCCCATGATCGATCCCGGCTCGCCCTTGCCCGCGCTGGACAGCTCGGGGAACGGGTAGAAGCCGAGGTCGGGCAGGGGCTTCTGGTCCGGGGTCAGCGACGCGATCACGCCCGGGTCCCAGGCGCCCATGAGTTCCATGGCGGCCTTGTGGTTGGCCACCAGGCCGGCGGAGGAACCGGCGCCCTGCTGGGCGGAGGTGGTCAGGAAGCCGTCGTTGAACGGCTTCTGCGCGGCGAAGTCCTCGAGGTCCTGGGCGGCCTTCGTCCAGCACGGGTCGCTGAAGCTCTTCGAGTCGGCGGTCTTCTCCATGGTGGCGCCGGAGCACTCGCGCAGCGCGAACCAGTAGAACCAGTGCGCGGCCGGCCAGGCGTCCTTCGCCCCCAGGGCGATGGGGGCCACACCGGTCGCCTTGAGCTTCTTCACGTCGGCGCTGAGGTCGTCGATGGTGGCGGGAGCCCCGGTGATCCCGGCCTTCGCGAACAGGTCCTTGCTGTAGAACAGGCCGCCGGGCAGCACCGCGAGCGGCATCGCCCAGACCTTGTCCTGGTAGGTCTCCGCCTTGAAGGAGCCCTCCGAGATGACCTTCTTGGTGTCGGAGGACACCTTGTCGGTGAGGTCCATCAGCTGCCCTGCCTGCACCATCGCGGCCATCTTGCCGCCACCGCGCTGCAGGAAGATGTCGGGTGCGTCCCCGGAGTTGAGCGCGGTCTGGAGTTTGCCGTCGAGGTCCTCGTTCTGGATCGACTGCATCTTGATGGTGACCTTGGGGTTCTCCTTCTCGAAGGCCGCGATCGCGTCCTTCCAGTACTGCTGGCCGGGACCCGTCGTCGAGTTCTGCCAGAGCGTCATGCTGACCTTGCCGTCGCTCGAGCTGTCGGAGGTCCCGCTGCACGCGCTCAGCGCGAGCGAGCCGATAGCCAGGACGGACGCCCCGATGAGGAGCTTCGTCGCTTTCATGTGATTCAACCTGTTCTCTTCGTTGAGCGGCATCCGAACGGATGCCCCGGTGTCTCGAGCGCGCGCTTCAGGGCCGTGCACAGCCTCGTCGGCACGACCCGGCGCGTCTCGCAGGGGATCCGGGCTGACCCGGACGCTGACGAGTGTCGCAACCGATTCCGGTGGTGTCAAACGTTTTCGAAATCCATTTCAACAACCTTTTCGAGATTGCTAGGCTGCTCGGCTATGGGACAGCGACCGACCATCAACGACGTGGCGCGCGCCGCGGGCGTCTCCGCCGCGACGGTGTCGAAGGCGGTCAACGGCCGGTACGGCGTCGCCGCGCGCACGGTCGAGCGCGTCCTGCACGTTGTCGAGGAGCTCGGCTACGAGTCCAGCCTCGTCGCGAGCAGCATGCGCTCGCGGCAGACCGGCGTGATCGGCGTGCTCGTCGCGGACTTCGAGCCGTTCAGCGCGGAGATCCTCAAGGGAGTCGGGGCCGCGCTGAGCGACTCCCGCTACGACCTGCTCGCCTACAGCGGCAGCCGCCAGCTCTCTCCCGAGGGCTGGGAGCGGCGGTCGCTGAGCAGGCTTTCCGGGACGCTGATCGACGGCGTGATCATGGTCACGCCGACCGTCGTCAACGTGAGCGCCGACGTCCCCATCGTCGCGATCGACCCGCACACCGGCCGCGCGGACCTGCCGACCATCGAGTCAGACAGCTTCGGCGGCGCGCGCAACGCCGTGACCTTCCTGGTCGGGCTCGGCCACCGGCGGATCGGCTTCGTGGCCGGCCGGCCGGACCTGCGCTCGTCTGCGGCTCGCGACGCCGGCTACCGGCGTGCGCTCGCCGAAGCCGGCATCCCGTTCAACCCCGCGCTCATCGCGGTCGGCAACTACGAGCCGGAGAGCACGCGCGAGGCCGCGCGCCGGCTCCTCGCCCGCGCCGACCCTCCGACGGCGGTCTTCGCCGCCAACGATCTGTCGGCGATCGTGGTGATCGAGGTGGCGGCGGAGCTGGGATTGCGCGTCCCGCAGGACCTCTCGGTCGTCGGCTTCGACGACATCCCGGAGGCGTCCCGGTTCACCACGCCGCTGACGACGGTGCGGCAGCCGATGGGCCAGCTGGGCGCGGCGGCTGCGGAGATGGTGGTCGCGCTGATGAACGGCGAGACGCCGGAGGCGACGCACGTCCGCATGTCCACCCGGCTCATCCGGCGGGCCAGCACGGCGCCGCCGGCCTGAGCGCGGGACCGACCCTGGACGCGGGCGCCCGGAGCGCGGGACCGACCCTGGACGTGGGCGCCCGGAGCGCGGGAGAATGCACGGGATGTGAGGAGGCGGCGATGGGGGACGGCAGCAGGACGCGCGTGATCGAGCGGGCGGGGCCGTGGGGGTTCGTCTTCCTGCTCGCGTACATCGGCGCGGCGATCTACTTCGTCTCGGTGTCGGACGGGTCGTTCTGGGGCGTCGTGCTCGGGCTGCTGCAGGCGATCGTCTGGCCGGCCTACGTCGTCTACCACGTGCTGGTGCTGCTGCACGCCTGACGCCTGCGACAGGTGTCAGAGGCCGGGGTAGACCAGGCCGATGCGCTCGCGGACGGCGTCGAGCGTCCCCATGATCTCGACCGACTGGCTCAGCGGCATGCGCGGGTCCTCGGCGCCGCCCGCCGCGATCAGCCGCTCCATCGCCTGTGCCTGGTACTGCATCCCGCGTCCGGTGACCGTCGCCTCGAAACGCTCGAGGAGCCGGTCCTCGCTGTCGAGCACGCGGAACGAGGTGGGCGAGAAGAAGAACGGGTCCAGCTCGATGCGGCCCTCGGTCCCGACGACGACCGCGTCGTTGCTGCCCCGGGCATCGAGGCCGCAGGTGAGCACGGACTGCGCCCCGCCCGCGTGGCCGAGCAGGATGGCGGTCTGCCGGTCGACGCCGGTCGCGGTCGCGGTGGATGCGGCCTGGACGGTGGTCGGTGCGCCCAGCACGTCCCACGCGAACGAGACGGGGTAGATCCCGAGGTCGAGCAGCGCGCCGCCGCCCAGGGCCGGGTCCAGCATCCGGCCCGCCGGGTCGGTGCTCAGCCGCTGGGCGTGGTGGGCGACGACGGTGCGCACGTCGCCGATCGTCCCGTCGGAGATGACCTCGTGCATCCGGACGATGTGCGGAAGCCACCTGGTCCACATCGCCTCCAGCGCCACCAGGCCGCGCTGCCTCGCGGCCGACGCGATCCGCTCGGCCTCCGCCCTGGTCATCGTGAACGGCTTCTCGACGAGCACGTGCTTGCCCGCCTCGAGCGCGAGCAGGGCGTTCGGCGCGTGCTGCGGATGCGGCGTCGCGACGTAGACCACATCAACGTCGTCGTCGGCCACGAGCTCCTCGTAGCTGCCGTGCGAGCGCGGGATGCCGTGCGCGGCGGCGAACCGGGCGGCCGACTCCGGCGTGCGCGAGCCGACAGCGCCGACGGTGTGGCCGTGCAGCTGCAGGTCGGCGGTCATGGCCGCGGCGATACCGCCGGTGCCGAGGATTCCCCAGGTGGTCATCTGCTCAGCCTAGGGCGCGCTGGCGTAGGGCCCGCGGTGCGGAGGGGCCGCTCAGGGGCGGGCGACGGCCAGCGCCGGATCGACCGCGGCGGCCGTGGCGGCGCGACGCGGCGAGACGTCGGCCAGGGACGCCCAGGCGCGGTCGCCGTGCGTGTAGAGCGTGAGCGGCCGGCCGAGCGTGGCGGCGGCCTCCCTCGCGGCGGATCGCCACTCGATCAGCGGGATGTCCAGCTCCTCGGCCCGCGCCATCACCGGCCCGGCGAGAAGCCGTCGTCCGATGTCCAGCACCAGTTGCGCGCGTCGATTCCTGTCCATGCACCCAGTAGAGCCCGCTCTCCCGAACCGCACCAGGGGATTGCGCCGGCCCTGCGGATGTGCTCTCCGCCGCCGCGCAGGCGCAACTGCGCCGTCGCGTAACGTCTGCCCCGCGGCGCCACGCCGCAGACGTTACGCGTCGGCGCACTCAGCGGTGCTCGGGGTCGGGTTCGGGGTCGGCGCGGTGGCGTGAGCGCCGCGGGACCGGCAGGCGCGGCGAACCGAGGACGGGGAGCTGCAGCCACTGCGGCACTCCGGCCCTCCGCCCGACGAGCCAGAAGCCTGCGGCGCATCCGGCGATCAGGACCATCCCGCCCCAGAACACGAGCGGCGCCCAGGCGCCGAGCAGGGCGCGGGTGCCGTCGACGGAGCCGAAGGCGACGCCGGCGATGCCGGCCACGAGACCGAGCCCGAGGAACCCGGACCCGGCCTTCACCGCCTCCCCGCCGAGGACCGCGGCGACCGCGAGAGGCACGAGGACGCCGCCGATCACGAGACCGGCCGCCACCGCCCCGAGCACCTCTCCGGCCTCGCCCTCGACGCCGTCCGAGGCGAAGCCGAGCGCGAAGCCCGCGGCGACGAGCGCAGCCATCGCGATGAGCAGGACGGTCGTGGCGACGCGGATGAACCGGTCGCTGAACCGGTAGCGTCTGGCGGGCGTCACGCATCCACTGTACGAGTGCGCCGCGGTGGGGGGGGGGGGGGGGCGGGGCGGGGGGCCGGGGGGGCGGCGGGGGCGGCCCCTGCGGGGGGGGGGGGGCGCGGGGGGGGGGGGGGGGGGGGGGGGCGGG
>NZ_JBQCGZ010000064.1:0-34718 GCF_051955155.1 Leifsonia sp. | reverse complement strand
TGGGAGACGGCGGGCGCCCGCTTCGTGGAAGACATCGCCCCCAGGGATGCGCGGAACCTGTGGCTGCTAAACGGCGCACACAAGCAGCTCGCCTCGACCGGACGCCTGCGCGGCCACGAGACCGTCGCCGAGGCGTTCGCCGACCCGGACTGCCGTCGCGAGGTGGAACTGCTGTGGGACGAGGCCGCCGCCACCCTGCCCGAGGTGGAGACGCGCGACTACCGCCGCGCTCTCGCCGCGCGTTTCGCCAACCCCCGGATCGTCCACCGGCTGGCCCAGATCGCCGAGGGCTCGGAGACGAAGCTGCGCCTCCGGATCGTCCCGGTCGCCGAGGCCGAACGCGCGGCCGGCAGGAACGCGACCGGCTGCGCCACTGCGATCGCGGCGTGGATCCGCCAGGAAGCCCCCGGCGCCGACGCCGCGACCGTGACCCGTGACCTCTCACCCGCGCTCGGCCGCGACGATCGCTTCGTCGCGACCGTGCGCCACATCCTGCCGACCCTCCCGGCCGGCCCGACACGATAGAAGGCAGAAGGACCAGATGACCGACTTCCCGCCCGGCTTCCTCTGGGGCGCCTCCACCGCCCCGCACCAGATCGAGGGCAACAACCTCAACAGCGACTTCTGGGCCAACGAGGGCCGCGTCCCCGGCATGGAGCGCAGCGGCGACGCGTGCGACAGCTACCACCGTTACCGGGAGGACATGCAGCTGCTCGCCGACGCCGGCCTCGACACCTATCGTTTCGGGATCGAGTGGGCGCGCATCGAGCCGGAACCGGGACTGATCTCGCGCGCCGAGCTCGCGCACTACCGCCGGATGATCGACACGGCGATCGAGCTCGGTGTCACTCCGTTCGTCACGCTGCACCACTTCACCAACCCGCGCTGGTTCGCCGAGCAGGGCGGGTGGACAGCGCCAGGGGCGATCGACCGCTTCCGCTCGTACGTCGAGACCGTGGCCAGCATCCTGGACGGGGTCGAGTGGGTCGCGACGATGAACGAGCCCAACATGCTCGCGATGATGACGGGAATGGCCGTCTTCATGCAGCAGGCCCAGGAGCAGGGCGAGGGCTGGCAGAGCCCCACCGTCGAGACCGACGGGCCGCGCCCCGCCCTGCCCGCCCCCAGTCCCGAGATCGGGCGCATCTTCGTCGATGCCCACCACGCCGTGCGCGACATCGTCCGCGAGCGCACCGGGGCGAACGTCGGCTGGACCGTCGCGAACCGGGCGTTCGAGACCCGGCCCGGCGGCGAGCAGAAGCGCCGTGAGCTCGAGTACATCTGGGAGGACCTCTACCTCGAGGGATCGCGCGGCGACGACTTCGTCGGCGTGCAGTCCTACTCCGCACAGTGGGTGAACGCCGACGGGATCGAGCCCTATCCCGCGCATCCGGACAACACGCTCGTCGGCACCGCATACCGTCCCGACGCCCTGGGCATCGCGGTGCGGCACACCGCCGAGGTCACCGGCGGCGTGCCCATCGTGGTGACCGAGAACGGCATCGCCACGCACGACGACGCGCGCCGGATCGCCTACACCGGCGAGGCGCTGCGGCATCTCGCGCTCGCCGTGGCCGACGGCATCGACGTGCGCGGCTACCTGCACTGGAGCCTCCTCGACAACTATGAGTGGGGGCACTGGGAGCCGACGTTCGGGCTGATCGCGGTCGACCGCGAGACCTTCGTGCGCACGCCGAAGCCGAGCCTGGGCTGGCTCGGCGGTCTGGCGCGGGCGAACCGGGAGGCGCCCGCCGCGTGAGCGTCACGCCCATCCTCGGCGGCTTCCACCCCGATCCGACGATCTGCCGTGTCGGCGATGAGTACTTCCTCGCCACGTCGACGTTCGAGTACCTGCCGGGCGTGCCCGTGTACCGCAGCACCGACCTGCTCCGGTGGGAGCACGTCGGCAACGTGCTCGAGCGGGAGTCCCAGGTGAACGTCCGGCGCGGCATGGCAGGCGCCAGCCGCGGCGTCTACGCGCCGACGCTTCGCCACCACGCCGGCGTCTTCTGGCTCGTCACGACGAACGTGGACGACATCCAGCGGGGACATCTGATCGTGAACTCGACGGACCCGGCCGGGCCGTGGAGCGAGCCCGTTCACGTGTCCGGCACGATCGGCATCGACCCCGACCTCGCCTGGGACGAGGACGGCGCCTGCTTCCTCACCTGGAAGGACGCGGCCGCCGAGCGTATCGCCCAGGCCCGTGTCGATCCGTGGTCGGGCGAGCTGCTGGAGGAGCCGCGGACCCTCACGACGGGGACCGGGCTCGCCCACCCCGAGGGTCCGCACCTGATCCGCCGGGGCGACTGGTGGTATCTCCTGACGGCCGAAGGCGGAACGCACACGGGGCATGTGGTGAACGTGGCACGCTCGCGGGGGATCGCCGGCCCGTTCGAACCGCACCCCGGCGGTCCGATCCTGACGCATCGCAGCACGACGCACCCGGTTCAGGCGGCCGGTCACGCCGACATCGTTCAGCGTCCCGACGGCACCTGGGCCCTCGTCCACCTGGGGATCCGCCAGGGCGGGTCGTTCCCGCGATGGCACGTCAACGGCCGTGAGAGCTTCATCGCCGGCGTGGATTGGATCGACGATTGGCCGGTCGTCGACGAGGACCGGTTCGAGGTGGCGGGAACGGCGAACGGCTTCGTCGACGTGTTCGAGGGCGACGCGCTGCATCCGCGCTGGATTGCTCCAGGTGCCGTCCCCGCCTCCTTCGCGCGTCCTGGCGCCGACGGTCTGGTGCTCGGGGCGGGCAGAGCGGCCGACGCGCGCGAGGCGGTCAATCTGCTCGCGGTTCGGGCCCGCGACCGCGAGTGGACGGCCGGCGTCGACACGGACGGGGATATCGCCCTGGTCGTCCGGATCGACGATGCGCACTGGGCAGGGGTTCAGCTGGTCGGCCGGATGCTGACCGTTCGGGGGGTGGTGGGACCGCTCGACCAGGTCTTCGCGTCGGCGAAGCTCCCCGATGGCGCACGGCCGGCGATCCGCGTCGTCGTCTCGGATGCCGAGTACGGAGTGAGTTCCGGGCCGGACACCATCGAACTCGGTTACCTGGAACGCGACTTCACGTCCCTTTTCGCGCTCGATGGGCGCTATGTCTCCACCGAGGTGGCAGGGGGATTCACCGGACGCGTCATCGGGATCGAAGCGATCGGCGGCGGCGCCGTCGTCCGCTCGTTCTCGTACCTGGCGTGACGGCGGGCGGTCAGACGGCGCCGGACAGGCGGAAGGCTCCGGCGCCGACCGTGACGGTCGTGCCATCGGGCAGGACGACCGTCCCCATCGTCGCGGCGGGAACCCGCCCCTTCACGACGATGCGGCCGTCCTCGATCACCCAGGACGCTTCGATCGTGCCCTGAGGCGTGGTGTGCGAGCCTTCGGCCCAGGTCACGCCGCCACCGGGCACCGGGCGCAGCACGAACGACTCCCAGGCGACCGAGCCGGGGGCCTGGTCGAGTCCGAGCAGGTGCGTGTGCAGGAAGCGCACGACGGCGCCCTTGGAGTAGTGGTTGAGCGACTCGTGGGCGGCACCGTTCTCGTCCACGCCATCCCAGTCCTCCCAGATCGTCGTCGCCCCGCGGTCCAGCATCCCCAGCCAGGACGGGGAGGTGCGCCGGAACAGCAGCTCGTAGGCGACGTCGGCGTGCCCGGTCTCCGCGAGCGTCGGCAGCAGATCGGCTGTGGACAGGAATCCCGTGCCGAGGTGCGTCCCCGACGCGCGGATCAGCTCGACCAGCCGGGCGGCCGAGGCGGCACGCAGGTCCTGTGGGATGAGCCCGAAGCTCAGCGCGCGGACGTACGAGGCCTGCGAGTCCTTCGCGGTGCGGCCGTCGGACCGCAGGAACTCGGTGCGCCATGCCTCGAGCACGCGGCCGGCGACCTCGTCGTAGCGGTCCGCGTCGGCGCGCCGGTCGAGCACACGGGCGATGCGCGCGAGCTCGGAGACCGACCGGTGGAGGAAGGCTGTGCCGATCTCGCCCTTGTCCTCCATGAACCACGCCATCGGGTCCGCCGCCACCGGGTCGATGAGCTCGCCGTCCGCGCCGCGGAGCTTCGGCTCGCACCACTCGCCCCAGTGGAAGGATCCGTCCCAGAGGAACTCCTCGTGCGGGAGCGGCTCGGAAGAACGCTGGACGCGCGACGGGTGCCTCCGGGTGCGTGCGGTCTCGAGCGCCCACTCCACCCAGCGGGTCATGGTGCCCCAGTTGGCGGCCAGCTCGTCCCGGTCGCCGTACGCCTCGTAGAGCACCCACGGGACGTGGACGGCGGCGTCGCCCCAGCCGGCGGATCCGGTCATCTGCGCGATCTGCAGCTCGGGGTGGTGCTTGACCTGCCGGCCGTCGGGGGAGAAGTTCGCGATGCGGCCGTCATCGAGCTGGTCGTCGCGCACCGACTGCAGCCACTTGCGCGTGAACCCGTGCACGTCGAAGAGCCGCACGGCGGTCGAGGCGAAGACCTGGTAGTCGCCGGTCCAGCCCAGCCGCTCGCGCTGCGGGCAGTCGGTCGGGATGTCGACGGCGTTGCCCAGGAAGCTCCAGGCGGCGACCTCGTGCAGCCGGTTGAGGTCGTCGTCGCTGCAGCGGAAGGAGCCGGTCGGAGCGAGATCGGTGTTGACCACGACCATCCGCACGTCCTCCGCGCGCAGCGGCGCGCCCTCGCGGGTGATGCGCGCGTACTGGAAGCCGTGGATGGTGTGCCTCGGCTCGAACACCGCACCGGGCTCTCCGGCGGAGACCACCTCGTCGCGCTGGTCGAGCACGACGAGGCCGTCGCCCTCCCGCTCGGAGTCGAGGTGCGACATGTCGAGGTCGCCGGCGGGATCGAGGTGCTCGCCGTGCTCGACGATCGTGCGCGCTCCGTGGGGGCCGAGATCGGTCAGACGGGTCCAGCCGGACGCGTTCTGGCCGAAGTCCGCGATCCAGGCGCCGGACGTCAGGCGGTTCAGGGCCCGCGGCGCGCGCTCCTCGATGCGGCGGACCGGGGGAGCGGGCGACCAGGACACCGGCGGAGCCGCTACGACGCCTACGCGGACGGGCCCGAGCGGCCGTGGCCGAACGGTCGAGTCGGTCGCCTGCCCATCCATGAGGCCGGCGCGGACGATCGTCGAACTCCAGCTCGTCCAGTCGCCGTCGGTGCGGACGACCTGCGTCGATCCGTCCGCGAGGCGCAGGTGAAGCTCGGCGCGCGCGGCCACGCGGTCGCCTCCCCAGGCAGCGGGCGCGTGGAAGGCGCCCACCTGGCCCAGGTACCAGCCGTCGGTCACGACGAGCTCGAGCAGGTTGCCGCCAGCGCGCAGCGCAGCGGTGACATCGGCGGCCTGGGCGTACACGGTCGTGTCATAGGAGGTCGTGCCGGGCGAGAGCTCGGCGGTGCCGACCCGCTCCCCGTTGACGAATGCCTCATAGACGCCCAGGGCGGTGGAGTAGAGACGGGCCGAGACGACATCCTGTCCGATGACGACGTCACGCCGGAACAGGTGACCAGGGCGCTTGCCGTAGGCCTGCTGATCGGCGTCGGCTGGGGAGATCCATTCGGCCGTCCAATCCCGATCGAACAGTCCCGCCTCGAAGACGTGCTCGTCGCTCCACGCTCCACCGGTCCCGCGGACCCGCCAGCGCACGCGCTCGCCGCTGGTCAGGTCGCGCCACGGCCAGGCGTTCAGGCGGTGCGAGCTCACCGCGGCCATCGGTTGCCCGACCCCGTCGATGTCAGCGGCGAGCTCGTAGCCGTCCGCGTCGTCCAGCGGAAGCCACGACAGCCGCGGGCGCTCGCCGGAGACCGGGAACTGGTCGCCTCCTGCGTCGATTCTGAGTCCGGACGGAGCAATCTCGGTCATCGGCGTCATCGCCTCCAATAGGCCTGGAAATCTGGTCTGGTGTTTCATTATGGCAATCGCTTGCCAGATCTGCAAAAAGCTGCTGTACTAGGTCCACTGTCCCCGCAGTGCCGCGTAGGAGAACAATGCTCAGCACCCGAACCACCCCCACCCGCGACGTCATCGCCCTTGACGGCCTCTGGCGCTTCGCGCTCGACTCCGACGTCGGCGACCGGCCGTGGACGGCACGACTGGACACGGCGCTCGAGGCCCCCGTCCCGGCGAGCTACAACGACCTCTTCGTCGACCCTCGCATCCGCGATCACGTCGGCGTGGTCTGGTACCAGCGAGAGGTCCGCGTGCCCCGTGGCTGGGCCGGTGACCGGGTGGTGCTGCGGTTCGGATCCGTCACGCATGCGGCGAAGGTCTACGCCGACGACGCCCTGGTCGCCGAGCATGTCGGCGGGTACACGCCGTTCGAGGCAGACCTGACCGGCGTCGTCGCGGCGGGCGAAGAGTTCCGGCTCACCGTGGCGGTGGACAACCGCCTCACGAACCTCACCATCCCGCCGGGAACCGTCACCACCGGCCAGGATGGACGCGAGCGGCAGGCGTACTTCCACGACTTCTATAACTACGCGGGGATCGCCCGCTCGGTGAAGCTGTACAGCACGCCCGCCTCCTACGTCGGCGACATCACCGTCGTCACGCGGATTGACGGTCCGGCCGGCCTGGTCGACTACGCCGTCGTCACTGGAGGCGAGGACGCCGACGGGATCCGCATCCGGGTCCTTGATGAGAGCGGCACCGTTGTCGCGACCGGCGAAGGCGCGGAAGGCGCCCTGCGCCTCGACGACGTCATCCTCTGGCAGCCGGGTGCCGCCTATTTGTACGACCTCGTGGTCGAGATCACCACGGCGGACACCGTTGTCGACAGCTACACCCTCCCGTTCGGCGTCCGCACGGTGCAGGTGCGCGGGACGCAGTTCCTCATCAATGGCGAGCCGTTCTATTTCATCGGGTTCGGCAAGCACGAGGACACGCCCGTGCGTGGCAAGGGCCACGACGACGCCTACCTCGTCCACGACTTCCAGCTCCTGGAGTGGACAGGCGCGAACTCGTTCCGGACGAGCCACTACCCGTACGCGGAGGAGGTGCTCGACTTCGCCGACCGCCACGGCATCGTTGTCGTGGACGAGACGGCGGCTGTCGGCCTCAACCTGGGCGTACAAGGGGGCCTCACCGGCATCCCGCCCACACCCACCTTCGCCGAGGAGAACTTCGGCGGCGAGACCAGGAGCGTCCACGCCCAGCACCTCCGGGAGCTGATCGCCCGCGACAAGAACCATCCCAGCGTCGTCATGTGGAGTATCGCGAACGAGCCCGCCTCCAACGAAGACGGCGCACGTGAGTACTTCGAGCCGCTCGTCGATCTCGCCCGCGAGCTCGACCCGACGCGGCCGCTGACCTACGCGGCGGTCATGTTCGCCAACCCGACCAACGACACGATCGCCGACCTCTTCGATGTGCTCTCGATCAACCGCTACTACGGCTGGTACGTCTTCACCGGCGATCTCGCCACCGCCGAGGGCGTGCTCGAGCAGGAGCTCCGGGGCTGGGTGCAGCGGTTCGGCAAGCCGATCATGATGTCCGAGTACGGCGCCGACACGCAGCCGGGGCTCCACTCGGTCTGGGACATGCCCTGGACCGAGGAGTACCAGACCGACCTGCTCGCGACGTACCATCGGGTCTTCGACCGCATCCCGGAATTCGTCGGCGAGCACATCTGGAACTTCGCCGACTTCATGACCGGGCCGGGCATCCACCGCGTCGACGGCAATAAGAAGGGCGTCTTCACCCGCGACCGCAAGCCGAAGGGCGCCGCGTTCTCGCTGCGCAACCGCTGGCGTGGGCTCGACGGGCGCAAGCCGGGCGCACACGACAAGGAGAACCGCGCATGATCATCGACAAGGCTGAGGTCATCGTCACCAGCCCCGACCGGAACTTCGTCACCCTGAAGCTGACGACGGACGACGGGCTGACCGGGCTCGGCGACGCGACGCTGAACGGGCGCGAGCAGGCGGTGGTCGCGTACCTGACGGAGCACGTCGTCCCGCTGCTGCTCGGTCGCGACGCGTCCCGGATCGAGGACACCTGGCAGTTCCTGTACCGCAGCGCGTACTGGCGGCGCGGCCCGGTGACGATGGCGGCGATCGCGTCGGTGGACATGGCGCTGTGGGACATCAAGGGCAAGGCGGCGGGGATGCCGGTCTACCAGCTGCTCGGCGGCGCCTCCCGCAACGGGCTGCTCGCCTACGGGCACGCCTCCGGCCGCGACCTGCCGGAGCTGTTCGACAGCGTCCGTTCGCACCTCGAGCAGGGCTACCGGGCGATCCGGATCCAGTCGGCGGTGCCCGGGCTGAAGTCCATCTACGGGATCGCGTCCAACGCCACCTACGAGGGCAACGCGGGTGTGCGCTACGACCACGAGCCGGCGCAGCGCGGCGGCCTGCCGAACGAGGAGGACTGGGACACCCGCTCCTACCTGCGGCACATCCCGACCGTGTTCGAGGCGGTCCGGAACGAGTTCGGTCCCGAGCTCCCGCTGCTCCACGACGGCCACCACCGGATGACGCCGATCCAGGCCGCGCAGCTGGGGAAGTCGCTGGAGCCGTACGACCTGTTCTGGCTGGAGGACTGCACCCCGGCCGAGAACCAGGAAGCGCTGCGCCTGGTCCGCCAGCACACCACGACGCCGCTGGCGATCGGGGAGATCTTCAACACGGTGTGGGACTACCAGCAGATCATCCGCGAGCAGCTGATCGACTACGTCCGCTCGGCGGTGACGCACACCGGCGGCATCAGTCATCTGAAGAAGGTGCTCGACTACGCCTCGCAGTACCAGATCAAGTCCGGGATGCACGGGCCGACCGACATCTCCCCGGTCGGGATGGCCGCCGCGATGCACCTAGGGCTGGCGATCCACAACTTCGGCATCCAGGAGTACATGAAGCACGGCGAGAAGACCGACGGCGTCTTCCAGCAGTCCTTCACGTGGAAGGACGGCTTCCTGCACCCCGGCGACCGGCCCGGCCTCGGCGTCGAGCTGGATGTGGATGAGGCCGGGAAGTACCCGTACATCCGCGCCTACCTGCCCTACAACCGGCTCGCGGACGGCACCGTCCACGACTGGTGAGCGAACCCCACCCCTGAGCACCACCCTTGACGAAGGAGTCAACCCCGATGCGCAAGTACAGCAACCTCGACACCAAATCCTCGCGAGCCGTGCGAGTGGAGGCGGCCACCGTGCTCCCGCCGACCGCCGGCCCCGCCGCCGGTCCGCAGAACCAGGAGCTCAACGGCCCCGACCTCGTCGCGCCGCCGCTCCAGAGGGTCAGCGCGAGCTACCTGTTCTGGATCACGGTCGCCAACTTCGGGGCGAGCCTCGCGCTCATGGTGCCGCTGTCCTACTCCCTGGCCGTCCGCATCTCGCAGCTCGAGCCCGGACACGAGGAGGTGCTCGGCTACGTGACCGGGACCGCGCAGCTCATCTACCTGGTCCTGAGCCCGCTGCTCGGCGTGTGGAGCGACCGGCTGCGCTCGCCGTTCGGCCGGCGCACGCCCTTCATCGTCGGGGGCGCGCTGCTCGGCGTCGTGGCGGTCGCATTCATCGCCGTGGCGCCCAACCTGCTTCTCATCGGCGTCGGCTGGGTGATCGGGCTGCTCGGTTGGGCGACCGCGGGGCAGGGCATCCAGACGATGCTCGCGGACCGGGTGCCCGAGCAGCAGCGCGGACGCGCCTCCGCGCTCACCGGCGT
Organism: Leifsonia sp.; assembly: GCF_051955155.1. Lineage (NCBI taxonomy): Bacteria > Bacillati > Actinomycetota > Actinomycetes > Micrococcales > Microbacteriaceae > Leifsonia > Leifsonia sp. The sequence goes on along the minus strand of NZ_JBQCGZ010000064.1, from coordinate 25,076 downwards.
GTCCACGCAGATCGCCCCGGTGATCGGAATCGGCATCGCCTACGCCGTCGTGAAATCCACCCTGCTCGTCTTCCTCGTCCCGGCGCTCGTCGGACTCGTCATGATCCTGGCCTTCGTGCTGATCAAGCGCGAGGGCAGCTCCCGCGAGATCGTGCGCGATGACACGGTGAGCGTGAAGACACTGCTGAACAGCTACGTCTTCAACCCGCGCAAGCATCCCGACTTCGGCTGGAACTGGCTGGGCCGCTTCATCTTCTTCATGGGGCTGTACTTCAACACCACGTTCGGCACCTTCTTCTACGCGCAGCGGCTGCACATCCCTGTCGTCCAGGTCGCGGGGATCGTCGCGGCCATCGGCATCATCGGCGTCGTCGCCGCGATGGGCGGCGCACTGCTCGGCGGGTTCCTGTCGGACAAGCTGGGTCGTCGCAAGCTGTTCACACTAGTCGGCGCGCTGCTCTTCGTCGGCGGTGCTGTCACCGAGGCGTTCGCTCACTCGCTGGTGCAGCTCATCGTCGGCTCGGTCATCATGCAGCTGGCCATCGCCGCATTCAGCGTCGTCGACCAGGCGATCGTGTTCGCCGTGCTGCCGAACCGCGCCGAGGCCGGCCGCTACCTGGCCGTCGTCGCCTTCGCGCAGAAGATCCCGAGCGCCATCGCGCCGCTCATCGCGCCCCTGATCATCACCGTCGGCGCCGTCGGAGCCGACAAGAACTACACCGCGCTCTACCTGATCGGCGCCGTGTTCGCGCTGGTCGGCGGCCTCATCATCTTCACCAAGGTCAAGAGCGTCCGCTGATATGACGGCGATCATCGTGATGGGGGTCTCCGGCGCCGGTAAGACCACGGTCGGCCGAGAACTGGCCCGCTTCCTGAACGCGCCGTTCGTGGATGCCGACGACCTGCACCCCGCGGCCAACCGCGAGAAGATGGCCGGCGGCGTTCCGCTCACGGACGAAGACCGGGCGCCGTGGCTGAGCGCCGTCGCGCGGACGATCCGGCAAAACGACGCCGGCCGTGACCTCGTCGTCGCGTGCTCGGCGCTGCGGCGCCGGTACCGCGACGCCATCGTCGAGGAGGCGCAGACCGCGGTGCGGTTCGCCCACCTGTCCGGCAGACGCGAAGCGATCGGCGAGCGTATCGCCGCCAGGGCGGATCATTTCATGCCTCCCGCTCTGCTCGACTCGCAGCTGGAGACGCTCGAGCCGCTCGCGGAGGACGAGGATGGCGCCGTGTTCTCCATCGACTCAGGGCCTGCCGAGGTCGCGGCACGCATCGGCGACTGGGCCTCCGGCGTGGCGCCCCGCGATCTCCAGGAACTCGTCGATCCGTCGCTCGGCCGCATCCGCATCACGACGGTTCCGCTCCCCGGTCATGTCCGCGTGCCCAGTGCCGCCTATCTGCCATCGGGGCGCATGTTCGTCCTCTTCCGGACGGAGGGCGACCCCGCCGACTGGTGGCGCGCCGCGGTCGTCGACGACGACGGGTCCGGTTTCCGCGAGGTCTTCGCCGGCCCGATCCCCCAGAAGCCCACCGCCAACGGCATCCGGCACCTGCCCTTCTCCGACGGGCGGCGGATCTTGCTGGGGGACCACGTGCTGGAGGCGGCGCCCGACTTCGATCGGGCGCGCGCCGCCGAGCTGATCCCGGTCGAGTACCCGTGGGCCCTGACCGAGGATCCGCTGACGTCGCACCACTGGTCCGAGATCATCGTCTCGCCGGACGGCGAGCGGATCGCGTGGACGATCCTGCGCACCGACATGACCGCTGTCGTGGCCCTCGGCGGACTGCGTCGGGACGACGACCGGTACACCATCGTCGATCCCGTCATCATCAGCAGCTCGGACGCGCTCGAGCCCGACCCGGGATGCGACGGTCTTTTCACGATGCGCCGAATGCTCGGCGGCGAGGTCAAGCAGTTCGTCCGGGGTGGAACCGCGATCTCGGCGGTCGGGGACGGCGGCGCCGCGCTGACCGACTCCGTCATCCAGGATCTGCTGAGCGACTCCATCGAGCCGATCACGCGTGCCCCTGGCTACGACGAGACGACCATCCTGTCGCCGGACGAGCGGCTCGGGATCGTCATGACGGCGCGGGCGTCCGCGCGCACCGATCCGGCGTTCCTCGGGCTGCTGCCCCGTCCGCACGCCACGCTGGTGACGATGCCGCTGGCCTGGGTGCTCTACCAGTACGCGGTCGATGGTGTCCGGCGCTTCCGTCCGGGGAACATCGGTCCGGTGCTCGTCGACGTCGAGCGATCCCGCACGGACCCGGACTACGTCGGCATCGCACTCGCCGGCGCGGACGACTCGTGGGTGTACGTGTCGCCGATGTCGTGGCATCCCGATGGGCGCCATGCGTCATGGATGGAGATGAAGCGCGGCAGCGGCGATGGTCTCGGGCGCGCGCTTCGCATCAGGACGGCCGAGCTGGTGGACCATGCGCCGGGGCGGCCGGTGCCGGCCACGGCGACGCCCGCGACGACGCCGTACGCGATCGAGGGGCAGCAGGCAGAAGCGTTGCTCGCCCGCACCGCCGCGTTCATCCCCTCCGGGCGGATCGCGGGTGCGCACTCGGGGTACGTCGAGTTCCAGCGCAGCTCCGACGGCGGAGGCACGTGGTCGGCCGAAGCGCGCTACGTCGACTACAGCGACGACGGCCGAAACCGCTACGAGGGCGCGGAACGGTCGCACGGGTCGATGACGAGCGGCGCCGTCTACGAAGCGGACCTGACCCTCACCGGGGACGTCGACGGGGAGATGCGCCTGCAAGCGTCGTGGTCGGGGATCGGCGACGGGACGAGGCTCCTGTTCGGGAGCGGGGACGACGGCTCGCCCCGGAGCTTCGGCTTCGCCCGTTACGGCGACCGGGTCAGGAGGATCGAGGACCTGCTCGAGTAGCGTCGCCCAGAGCGCCGAGGGCGCGAGCGACCGCCTCCGCCGGCGAGACGTCCGGGTGCTCCTGAACGGCCCACCAGGAGAGGCCGGCCATGATCGCGCTCTGCACGGCGGCGGCCGCCGACCGGGGCACGACGTCCTCGGCGGGAACGCCGAGCCGGCGCGCGAAATACGCCACCAGCTCCTCCCGCCACAGCCGGTACGTCTCGGGCCGGGTCTGCTCCAGGTCGGGTTCGGTCGCGATCAGGCGCATCCGGGCGCGCCCGACCTCCGCGTCGTCGGCGTCCTGACCGAACACCGAGGCCACGACAGCGGTGATGGCCGCCATCGGCGGCAGCCCGTCGTCGGCGTGGGCCAGCCCCCGCCGCAGAGCATCCAGCGAGCCCTCGATACCGCCCCAGACGATGTCGGCCTTCGCGGGGAAGTACCGGTGCAGCGTCCGCACGCTCACCCCGGTCTCGGCGGCGATCCGCGACATCGTCGTGGCCGCGTAGCCGTGGCGCTGCAGCACCGCGATCGCGCGCGTGCGCAGATCGTCCTCGTCCGCGATGGGGGGCCGACCGCCCCTTCCGCCGTTCGCCGCCATGAAGTGACCGTATCGGATTGCAGGCTCCTCAGTTTTGGCATAGTCTGCCAATACTCAGTCTTCTTCCCGATCTAGGAGGTCACGATGCCGTTCCCCTTCGCCGATGTCTCCGGCGCTTCCATCGCCGAACTCGTCTCGCTCGCCGGCCGGCGCGCGGTGGTGACCGGAGGTGCGCAGGGTCTCGGCAAGGCGATCGCCGAGCGTCTGGCCGAGGCCGGAGCCGACATCCTCATCGTGGACATCAACGAGGAGCCCGCGAGCGCAGCGGCCGCCGAGCTGGCGGAACGCTATGGCGTGACCGCGATCGGCACGCGCGCCGACGTCTCCGACACGGCATCCGTGATCGCCGCGGCCGACCTCGCGGTCGCTGAGCTCGGCGGCCTGGACATCTGGGTGAACAACGCCGGGCTCTTCCCGAACGCACCGGTGCTCCAGATGCCGGACGAGATGTGGGACAGGGTCTTCGCCGTCAACGCCCGCGGCGTGTTCCTCGGCTCGCGCGAGGCGGCGCGCCGCATGTCGGCCGACGGCTCCGGCGGCGTCATCGTGAACATCATCTCGACGGCGGGCTTCCAGGTCGCGTTCCCCGGCATGGCAGCCTATGTCGCTTCGAAGCACGCGGCACGTGGCCTCACCAAGTCTCTGGCGGTCGATCTCGCGCCGCTGGGCGTTCGGGTCCTCGGAGTCGCGCCGAGCTTCGTGCCGACGGAAGGCAACATCGCCGCGGCCAAGGCCGGAGCGGAGCAGGCTGCCGCGGCAGGCGTGGAGATGCCGGCCATCGATGTCATGACCAACAGCCGCATCGGACGCCTCGGCACGCCGGATGACATCGCCCGCGTCGTACTCTTCGCGGCGAGCGACCTCTCGCTGATCATGACGGGAAGCACGCTGCTGGCGGACGCAGGCGAGACGCTCTAGGACCGCGAGGCTCGGTCGATCTCGTCCATACCGGCGCCCAGGATCCGCTCGATGAGCGAACCGAGCTCGGCCTCGATGTCGAAGTTCTGCTCTGCGAGCCATTGGAGCTGAAGGCCCTCCCACGCGGTGTGGATCCAGCGTGACGCGCGGTAGGGGTCGAGTTCGCCGTCGACGATGCCGGCGGCCTGGAGGCGCCGGATGCTCTCCACCATCCGCTCGTCGCCCGCGCGCCAGCGTTCCTTGAAGTACTCGTGCGCGGGATGCGCCGGATCGCTGGACTCGCCGAACATCGCCGTGTGCAGGCGCACGACGTTGATGCGGGCGAGGCTCTCCGCCGCGCGAGCGGGTGCGCGACGGACCGATTCGCCGAGCGGCATCGTCGACCACTCGAACTCGTCGGAGAGGCGCAGTGCGGCGAGCAGCAGGTCGTCCTTGGTGGGGTAGTGGTACAGCACGCCGGGCTCGCTCAACCCGGCGCGCTGGGCCACGTCCGCCGTGATCAGGGCGCGGTGGCCCTTCTCGAGCACGATCTCCAGCGCCGCCTCCGCGATCGCCCGGCGACGCTGCTTGGTCTTGGCGTACGCGCCGCGGGGACCCCGGACGCCCACCGTATTCGTCATGCCGAAACCTTAGCCCAGAAAAACTCAAAACTATGAGCCATTAAGAATTGACACCGGGGGCTGCTGCTGGTTAGCATCCGAATGCGAACTCTATAAGAGACTCAGAGTTGGCGCCCTGCACATCCCACTCCACGACTCAAAGGTGAGGACGAATGCTTTCACGCAGATTGAATCGATACAACGGCCGCCGCGCGGCTGTCGTCGCGGCCGCGGGGGCCGCGGCCGTCGCACTGGTTCTGACCGGCTGCTCCGGCGGTGCGTCCACCGCCACGTCGTCCGCCTCCACGGCGGCCGAGAAGGACGTCACGCTGACGTTCCTCAACCAGTCCCGCGGCCAGGAGGCGGTGCTCAACGAGCTGGCGAAGAAGTACGGCGAGCAGACCGGTGTCACGGTCACGGTCGATACTCCGGGACCGGTCGACTACCTGCCCAAGCTGCAGGCGGACGCGCAGTCGAAGAAGATGCCCGACATCTACTCCTCGTTCAATCCGGTCTCGATGGCGCCGTTCTACAAGGCGGGCTGGGCGCTCGACCTGACGAAGGAGCTGAAGGGCGACTGGAGCAAGAACTTCACCCCGGAGGTCATCAAGCTCGCCACCTTCGAGAAGGGCAACAACCTCGGCGTCAAGCCCGGCGTCTACACCGTCCATTGGGAGAACCAGGCGTACGGGCTGATCTCCGATACGAAGAACTCGGGGATCGACCCCGCCAACCCGCCGAAGTCGCTGTCCGACCTCATCGAGCAGCTCGCGTCGAGCAACAAGGGCGCGAACGGCGGATTCTCGGTCGCCGCATCGCTGACGCCGCAGTTCGTGCAGTACTTGGCATCGAACTGGCTGACGGACGCGCAGATCAACGACACGTTCGCCGGGAAGTACAAGTGGACGTCCTCGGGCTGGGAGAAGGCGTTCCAGGTGATCGCCGACCTCAAGAAGGCGGGCGCCATCCAGGGCGGCGCGATCCCCGGCGGCCAGACGGACAACCCGACCGTCGAGACGAACTTCTTCACCAAGCACAGCGTCGGCACCATCTTCGACGCCTCGCCCGGTGTCTCCGTCGCCCACAAGACCGCCCCGGACTACACCTCGTTCTTCTCGATGGCACTGCCCAAGGCGTCCGACGCGAAGTACTCGCCGCGCTCCCCTGGCGTGCCGGGCAAGGGCGCCGTCATCAACCCGCGCGGCGAGCATGTGCAGGCATCGCTCGACTTCGTGAAGTGGCTCACCGCCCCGGAGCAGCAGGCCGTGTTCGCGAAGGAGGCGTACATCATTCCGACCAGCCCGGAGCTGCTGAAGGCCGGTTCCACTCTGCCTGATTCGCTCACCGGCTTCGCTGCTGCAGCGAAGAAGCAGCAGGTCATCCCGAACACCTTCAGCGCCCAGGTCACCGACGCCATCAACCGCGACGTGCAGAGCCTGGTGCTCGGACAGCTGACCGTGAAGGACCTGCTCGCCGACGTCCAGAGCGCACAGGACGCCAGCCAGTGACCACCTCCACCAGCACCCTCCCTGCGCGGCGCCCCCTCGGGGCGCCGCGCAGGCGGCGCCGGATCGGCGGCCGCAAGGCGCTCACCGGCTACCTGTTCCTGCTGCCGGCGATCGCGCTGATCGCCGTGTTCACGCTGGTGCCGTTCGTCGAATCGATCGTCCTGAGTTTCCAGTCCTGGGACGGCGTCAGCCCTGACACTCCCTGGGTCGGCTGGCTCAACTACCAGGCGGCGTTCAAGAACGTCGCGTTCTGGGCGTCGATGAAGAACGTCCTCATCTTCGGCGTCGTCGGCTTCGTGGTCGGTAACGGGGTCTCGATGATCATGGCGCTCGCGGTGAACGCGATCCGCAAGGGCCGCACGTTCTTCCGCACCGTCTACTACCTCCCCAGCGTGCTGTCTGTCGTCGTCGTCGGCATGGTGTTCTCGGCGATGCTGGACCCGCGATCGGGCATCATCAACAAGATCCTCGGCTGGGTCGGCCTGGGCTTCCTGCGCCATGACTGGCTGAACGACCCGAACGTCGCCATGCTCGCGGTGATCGCGGTGTTCCTCTGGCTGCACTGGGGCTTCGGCTTCATCCTCTTCCTCGCGGGCCTCCAGGACATTCCGAAGTACCTGTACGAAGCGGCGGAGCTGGACGGCGCGCGCGGCTGGGCGAAGTTCCGATACATCACCTGGCCTCAACTCGCACCGGTGACGACCGTGGTCAGTCTGCTCACTCTGCTCGCGGCGCTGCAGATCTTCGGGACCGTGCAGGTGCTGACGAACGGCGGCCCCGGCTACACGACGATGGTGCCGACCCTCCAGATCTTCACCCAGGCCTTCACATACAACAACTACGGCGCGGCCGCAGCGATGTCGGTGATCTTCGGCGGCGCCCTGATCCTCCTGTCGCTGCTCCAGCTGGGCTTCTCCCGGCGCCGCGCGAACGGCTGACCGGAGAGGAGACGACCATGACGACGACGACGAAAGCGCCCGAGTATGCGGCGGGCCGCGAGAAGCAGGCGGCCGCACGCGTGCGTGCCGCGCGGAAGCCGATCCGCCCGGGCCGCGTTGCGCTCTACGCCCTGCTGGTCGCGGCCGCACTGACCGCCCTGTTCCCCATCCTCTGGATGGTCTCCGGCTCGATGCAGACGTTGCCCGAGCTGTTGAAAGGCGACGCCCTCCTGCCGGCCGTGCCGCAGTGGCAGAACTTCGCCACCGCGTGGGTCAAGGGGAACCTCGGGGTGTACCTGACGAACAGCATCATCTACACGCTGTGCGCGGTCGCGGGCATCCTCCTGGTGTCGAGCCTGGCCGGGTACGCGCTGGCGAGGCTCGAGTTCCGGGGCAAGGGACTGTTCACGGCGCTCATCCTCGCCGTGATGATCATCCCAGCGCCGGCGATGTTCCTCGCGCAGTACAAGGTGCTGCTCGCGCTCGACCTGGCCAACACGCGCCCCGGCTACATCTTCATCCTCATCACGACGGGCATCCCCATTTCGACCCTCATCATGCGCAGCTTCTTCGCGTCCCAGCCGAGGGACCTGGAGGAGGCTGCGGCACTCGACGGCGCCTCCGCACTCGGCATCTTCTTCCGGATCATGCTGCCCCTGGCCAAGCCAGGGCTCGCTGCGGTCGCGGTCATCCAGGCCTTCGCCGTGTGGAACGAGTACCTGATGGCCCTCGTGATCTTCAACGACACCGCGCTGATGCCCGTCCAGCGAGGACTCACCAGCTTCGTGTCGGCGGAGACGCCGCAGCCGCAGATCCTGCTGGCGGCGACGCTCATCTCGATCATCCCCGTCGTCGTGTTCTACCTGTTCGCCCAGCGTCAGATCGTCGACGGCATCAGCGCCGGCGCGATCAAGTAGCCGCACTCCCTCCGGAAGGAACTCCGTGACGATTCGTCCTGCCTTTGCCGACGTGCCGTGGTTCGGCGGCGACTACAACCCGGAGCAGTGGCCGGAGGAGGTGTGGCAGGAGGACGTCGACCTGATGCGCCAGGCGGGTGTGAATCTGGCGACGGTCGGGGTGTTCGCCTGGTCGCTCGTGGAGCCGGAGGAGGGCCGGTTCGAGTTCGGGTGGCTCGACCGCGTGCTCGACCTTCTCCACGACAACGGAGTGAAGGTGGACCTGGCCACCGCCACCGCGGCACCGCCGCCGTGGTTCTCTCAGCGTCATCCGGAGTCGCTCCCGGTGACGGTGGACGGCGTCCGGCTCTCGCCGGGATCGCGCCAGGCGTACTGCCCGAGCTCGCCGGCTTACCGTCGCGCTGCGCGCCGCCTCGCGCGGGCGCTTGCCGAGCGCTACGGATCGCATCCCGCCGTGGTGATGTGGCACGTCAACAACGAGTACGGCTGCCATGTCTCGCGGTGCTACTGCGACGAGTCCGCCGCCGCCTTCCGCCGCTGGCTGGAGGCCAAGTACGAGACGATCGGTGCGCTCAACGCCGCGTGGGGGACCGCCTTCTGGTCGCAGTCGTACGGGTCGTTCGAGCAGATCCTCCCCCCGCGCGCGACCCCCGCGTTCCCGAACCCGACGCAGTCGCTCGACTTCGATCGCTTCAGCTCCGATGAGCTGCTGGCCTGCTTCCTCGAGGAGAAGGCGGTGCTCCGCGAGGTGACGCCGGAGATCCCGATCACCACGAACTTCATGGGGACGTTCCGGAACGTCGACTACTGGACCTGGGCGCCCCACATCGACGTGATATCGGACGACCTCTACCCCGACCCCGCCGACCCGGACGCCGCGCGGGGAGCCGCTCTTGCCCGCGACCTCATGCGGTCGCTCGGACGCGGCAAACCGTGGCTTCTCATGGAGCAGTCGACGGCTGCCGTGAACATGCGGCCCGTCAACGTCCCGAAGCCGCCAGGGCAACTGCGGGCCCTGTCCTACCAGGCGATCGCGCGCGGCGCCGACGGGATCTGCTTCTTCCAGTGGCGGCAGTCGGCAGCCGGCGCCGAGAAGTTCCACTCCGCGATGCTGCCGCACGCCGGCACGGACACGCGCATCTGGCGGGAGGTCGTGCGACTCGGCGCCGAGCTCGCAGAGCTCGGCCCCGTGGTGGGCACGCCGACGCAGGCGCACGCGGCGGTCCTCTTCGACTGGGACAGCCGATGGGCGATCGAGCAGACCGGTCTCCCCGCCACGTCCAGCTACCTCGCGCTCGTCGCGCCCTGGCACGGGGCGCTGACCGAGGCGGGGGTGACCGTCGACCTGGTCCGCGGCGACGAGGACCTGTCCGCCTACCCGATCGTGATCGTGCCCAGTCTGTTCGTCCTCACGGATGCGCAGGCGGAGGCCATCGACAGGGCCGCCCTGGCGGGTTCGATCGTGCTGGTCACCAGCCAGAGCGGCATCGTGGACGAGAATCTCCACGCCCGCCTCGGCGGCTACCTCGGCCGGCTCCAGTCGACGCTCGGCGTGTGGATCGAGGAGTTCTGGCCGCTCGGCGGCGCCTGGGCGCGCCCCGGCGCGATCCCCGTCGCACCCGAGTCGACCATCGCGCCGACCGTGCGCGTTCGCGGCAGCGTCTTCGGTCAGGAGGCCGTCGCCGGGGTGGAGTGGAGCGAGACCGTCCACGTCCGAGACGCCGTCGTCCGCGCCGTCTTCGAGGAGGGACAGCTGAGCGGCTGGCCCGCGCTGACCCGCAAGGCGCACGGCGCAGGGGCCGCCTGGTATCTCGCCACCAGGCTCGGCAGCCAGGACACCGCCGTGCTCGTGGCGCAGCTCATCGCGGAGAGCGGCCTTCGGCCGCGCACGCCTGTGATCGACCTCCAGCACGGGTTCGTGGAGACGGTCCAGCGCGGCGACGTCGTCTTCGTGATCAATCACGGCGACACGGTGGTCACGCTCGGTGAGGACGGCACGGACATCCTGACGGGAGCCGACGCCCTGGGGCTCGCGCTCGAACCCCAGGGGGTCGCGGTCATCGCGCCGCGTGTGCTCGCCGGCCGGGTGATCGGCCAGGCCGACGATGTCACCGCGGCCGAGGCGACCCACCGTTGAGGCTGCAACGCCACCGCTCGGGCCAAGCCTCGTGGCTAGGCTGACCCTCGTGAACCTCGAGGCACCGGGCGTATCGCAGTCGGAGTGGGGGAAGCTCGGCTGGTACGCGATTCCTGCGATCCCGCATCAACGCGCCGGGCATGCGCCTCCGCGTGAACGGCGTGGGTGCGCTGCTGCTCGCGATCGGGCTGCCGCTGGTCGCCTGGTTCATCGGACTGGCTCTCTGGTTCCTGTGACCGCACCGGCTACGGTGAGTCCCCGATGGCGGTAGGGGTCAGGCGACGTCGGCACGGTCAGTGTCGCCGCCGCCCTCGCCCTCGACCGGGCAAGGTGTGCAGCAGGGGCGGGCGCTGACGGCCCCTACCGCAGGTCCGACCCGTCCCGCGGATTCACCCGCTCGACGATCAGCGGGTCCACCGGGGTGAATGGGAAGTCGGGAAGCTCCCGTTCTGGCACCGAGAATGCGGCAGAGAGCACTTCGCGTGAGAAGGCGGAGGCCGTGGCGCGGTAGCCGACGTCGCCGGGGGTCGGCTGGTCGAAGAAGATCAGGAAGCGGATGCCGTCATCGCCGAGCGCCTCGATGTGGTGGGGGTAGGCGCGCGGGATGTAGTACGCCTCGCCGGGGCGCAGCTCGTAGGTGTCGAGCGAGCCGTCGGGGTCGAGGACGGTCATCCGGGCGTGGCCGCTCTGGACGTAGCCCAGCTCGCCGGTGACGGGGTGCCAGTGCGGTTCGCGCATCCCCGCACCGCCGATCGTCAACTCGTACATGGAGAGGTCGTCGAGGGCCGCCCAGAACTGCTTGCGGGCGAGGCGGGCCTGGCCCCATTCGTACGACAGGGGCGCGTGCTGGCCTGCCATGTCGAAGAGGCGGGCGTTCGGGAGGCCGGCGGTGTCGGGAATGCGGGCCGGCCCGTCGCGGTGGACGATCTGGGAGGAGTGCCGGCGGTCGAAGGCGGCGAACGCCGACGAGGGGAGTCCATACGTGTTGCCGAGCACGGCATTCGTCATGGCGCTGACGCTGTCCTGCAGGGAGAAGTGCTGCGGGCGGTCGGCACGGAGGGCCGCGATGATCTCGGCCTCGCCGTCGCCCACGTTCTCGATGTGATAGACCGCGCCGGACTCCACGTGGTACATCTGGCCGGTCTGCACGACGAACGTCGAGAAGCTGTCCGCGTCGCCCAGGGTCGACACGAGAACGGTGCCGGCGACGACGTACGCGATCTGGTTGGCGTTGACGTTCCACTGGGGTTCGCGGACGGCGCCCGGCGCGAGGGTGATGCGCTTGACCGAAAGGCCGGTCAGGATGGGGAGCGAGCTCGAGGTGACTTGCGTGATGCTGCCGAACTCGTTCTCGAAGACGTCCTCGCCGCCGATCAGCTGTGCGACGTGCCTGGACTCGGACATTCGGCGACCCCTGTCTCCCGGGCTCGGCCCGGGCTCGTGCGTTGTGCGTACGGTCAGGAGCGTAGGGCGGCGCGCCGCGGTCGCGGCAGTCCCGACCGTCGCATCCCGTCTCGACATCTGTCGAACGGGGTGCGGCGCTGTCAGGCGGGGATGGCCTCCGTCGCCGCACGCGCGGTGGCGCGCAGGCGCCGCGCGCTGACGTCGAGGCGGCTCATCTGGATGAGGCCCTGCGAGAGCGCGACGATGTGGGCGGCGAGGGTGTCGGCTCCGGGATCGTCGGGGAGGCGGTCGCGCACGGCCTGCTCCATGGCGGTGGTCGTGGCGCTGCCGATGCGTGCGACCTCGGGGTGCTCGGAGGCCAGCTCGCCGATGCTGTTGATCATCAGGCAGCCGCGCCGGTCGGGCTGGCCGGCGCAGTCGTCGACGATGGCGGCGAGCAGCCGCTCTGCGACGTCGCGGCGGGAGCCGTCGCTCTCAGCGATCGCGCGGCGCACCAGATCGACCCGGGCGGCGCAGTAGCGCTCGAACACGGCGAGGAAGAGTCCCCACTTGCTGCCGTAGGCCGCGTAGATGCTGCTGGTCCCGACGCCGCTGGCCTCGGCGATCTCGGAGAGGGAGGCGGCCGCGTAGCCGCGACTCCAGAACACGTCCGTCGCCGCGTCGAGGAGCGTGCACTCATCGAATTCACGTCGTCGGGCCATTTCGTCACCGTAGCACCGCGGCTCCCGCGGCGAGGACTTGATTATGGAACCGCCATTACACAATGATGGTGCCATGACTCGTCCCGCCGCGGGCCCCTGGCCATGAACCTTCAGGACATCGTGGACGAGCTGGCCCGCAGCCTCCGGCGGTCCGTCGTCATCAACGACACCGAGTACCGCCCTGTGGCCTCCAGCGCACAGGGCGACGAGATCGATCGGCTGCGCATGGAGAGCCTGCTCCGCCGGGAGACCCCGGAGAAGGCGCGGCGCTACCTCGAGACGCTGAAGCTGGACACGCTGCGGCAGCCGATCACGGTGGATCTCGACGCTTTCGGCGGCCGGCAGCGGCTCGCGGTTCCCATCAGGGACGGCGAGCGACTGCTCGGCATCCTCTGGCTCATCGTCGGCGGCCTCCCGCCCCTCGACGGAACGGATCTGGCCAGCGTCAACGCGGCGGTCGAGCTGGCCAGGCGAGCACTGCTGCCCGAACCGGGCACGCACGGCCGCGAGCGCAGCGACGGCTCGCTGATGCGCCTGCTCGACGCCGACCCGGCCGTGCGCCGGCAGGCGTTCGCTGAGGCGGTCGGCCGCCGGCTGATCGCGCGCGGGCCGCAGACCGTGGTGCGCGCCGTGCTGCACGACGGGGAGGCCGCGCCGCTCGACCGCGCCGCCTTCGGGCGCCGGATCTCCGCCGCGCACGCACCGGTCCTCCGCTTCCTGGGGGAGTCGGAGGCCTGCCTGCTCTTCGTCGGCCGCGCCGCCGACGACGCCGCGATCGACGCCGCACTGCGGTCCGAATCGGCCCGCCGCCGTCTCCCGATCCGCGGCATCGGCTCCGCCGCGCACGCACACGACGACGACGACATCGCCGTGGCCGCCGCCCGCGCGATCGCCGCGGCGCGCCTCGCCGCCGGGCTGCCCGAGCTCGGCGGGCGGGCCGACATCGCGGACGTCGGCGGCTGGATGCTGCTGGACGCCGTCGCCGGCGACCGCTCCTCCCTCGCCGTCTTCTCACCAGCCGCTGCCGACCTGCTCGAGCACGGCGACGAGGTGCAGCGCCACACCATCGAGACCTATCTGGACGCGGGAGGCCATGCCCAGGTCGCGTGCGATCGCCTCCACATCCACCGCACCACGCTCTACTACCGGCTCGACAACATGCCCCCGTCGGTGCGCCGCGCCCTCGACGATGGCCTGCTCCGCAGCTCACTCCACCTCACCCTCAAGCTCGCGCGCCTGTGGGAGAGCACCGGCCGTCTCTAGGTGCGCGCTCGACATTCGTAGCAAGAGGTGTCGACACTCTGCACTGCCATCCGCCCTCCGCGGCCGCGTAGCTTCAGCGTGTCAGCGAAACCGCGAGAGAAGAAGGAAACAGACGATGCCGTACATCACCACCACCGACGGAACCGAGATCTACTACACCGATCAGGGCACCGGGCAGCCCATCGTCCTCAGCCACGGCTGGCCGCTCAGCTCGGACGCCTGGCAGCTCGAGCTCAAGCTCTTCGCCGATGCCGGCTACCGCACCATCGCGCACGACCGCCGCGGCCACGGCCGCTCGTCCAAGACCTACACCGGCAACGACATGACGACCTACGCCAAGGACCTGTCCGAGCTCGTCGAGGCCCTCGACCTGCACGACGTCATCCTGATCGGCCACTCCACCGGTGGTGGCGAGGTGGTCCGCTACGCGGCTCAGTTCGCCAACGGCCGGGTGGCGAAGGTCATCACCGCCGGCGCCGTCCCGCCGCTGATGGTCAAGACCGACGCCAACCCGGAGGGCGCCCCCATCGAGGTGTTCGACGGCATCCGCGAGGGGGTGCTGAAGGACCGTTCGCAGTTCTACCAGGACCTCGCCGTCTCCTTCTTCGGCTTCAACCGCGACGGCGTCGACCGCTCCCAGGGCCTGATCGACGACTTCTGGCGCCAGGGCATGCTGGTCAACCTCGCCGCCGCGTACGACTGCGTCAAGGCGTTCAGCGAGACCGACCAGACCGAGGACCTCAAGGCGCTGGACGTGCCGATCTTCATCGCCCACGGCGACGACGACCAGATCGTCCCGATCGTCGCGGCGGCCGAGAAGTCGATCACGCTGGTCAAGGACGGCACCTTGAAGGTCTACCCGGGCGCCTCGCACGGCATCTGGGGCGCCTACCAGGAGCAGCTCGACAAGGACATCCTGGCCTTCATCACGGGCGAGGACTTCGAGAAGTAGGCCTCCGGCGCGGCCAGGCGGCCCGCCTTCGCACGGCCCCGCGGACCTGCGCCGCGGGGCCGTGCGCTCGTACCGGCCCGACCCGATCCCCACCTGATCCCCTCGAGGAGGCGGCCATGAACCCGGCCCTGGCACCGCTGCGCGTACGCATCTTCCGCGTCCTGTGGCTCGCCGGAATCGTCAGCACCATCGGCAGCTGGATGCAGACCGTCGGCGCGCAATGGCTGCTGATCGAGCACGGCAGCCCGGCCGCCGTTGTCGCACTCGTGCAGACCGCCGCCTCCGCCCCGGTGCTGCTGCTCGCGCTGCCGGCCGGCGTGCTGGGCGAGTTCCTCAACCGCCGCACGGTCCTGATCGTCGTGCAGTCGGTGCAGCTCGCCGTCGTCCTGGTGCTCACCGGCCTCACGATCGCCGGGACGATGACGCCCGCCCTGCTGCTGGTGCTCACGTTCCTGCTCGGCGCGTGCTCGGCTGTGCAGCTCCCCGCGTACCAGGCGATCGTGCCCGACATCGTCCCCCGTCCGCTGATCTCGGATGCCGCGGTGCTCTCCTCCATCGGCGTGAACGTCGCCCGCGCGATCGGGCCCGCCGCGGCCGGTCTGCTGGTCGCGCAGCTCGGCGTGGCTTCCGTCTTCCTGGCGAACGCGTTGTCGTTCGCGGTGTTCCTGGGTGCTCTGCTGCTGTGGCGCGGGTACGAGCCGCCGCGCGGGCGGCCGGAGCGTTTCCTCGATGCGACCCGCGCCGGCCTCCGGTACATCCGCCACGCCGGCGTCATCCGCGGCCTGTACCTGCGGCTCGCGCTGTTCCTCCTGCCCGCGAATGCACTCTGGGCCCTGCTGCCGGTGGTCGCCAGCGGCACGTACCGGATGGGCGCGGGCGGCTACGGTCTGCTTCTGGCCGCGCTCGGCGTCGGCTCGGTCGCGGGAGCCTTCGTGCTGCCGCCGCTGCGCAGGCGCCTCAGCGCCAGCGCCGTCGTCTCGCTCTCGGCCGCCGTGTTCGGCGCGAGCATGGTCGGGATCATCCTGCTCCCGTCGCTTCCCCTCGTGCTCGCCGTGCTCGTGGTCGCCGGCATCGCCTGGATCGGCGTCATCGCCACGATCAACGGCACGGTCCAGTCGTTCCTGCCGGTCTGGGTGCGCACGCGCGGACTCTCGATCTACCAGCTCGTGCTCTTCGGGATGACCGCTGTCGGCGCCGCCGTCAGCGGCGCCATCGCCGGACCGCTTGGCGTGGGTCCGGTGATGGTCGGCTGCGGTGTGCTGCTCGTGCTGCTCGCCGCGGTCGGGGCCGCGCGCCCCTCCGTCTCGCCCGCGGGCAAGGGGCGGGGGATCGTGCCGCTGCCGCTGACGGATGTGCCTCCGGTGCTGGCGGAGACGGAGACGGAGGACGGGGGCGCTGCCTCGACGTCCTCCGCCGCCTCCGGCGCCGCCCGGCCGACCGGCGCCGACCGCGACCACGCACCGGTCCTCGTGCTGGTGCGCTACACCGTGCCAGACGAGCGCCGCCCCGAGTTCGAGAAGCGGATGGCGCTGGTCGCGCGCACCCGCCGGCGCACAGGAGCCCGCGATTGGTCCCTCTATGCCGATCGGGAGGACCCGGCCGTGATGGTCGAGGCGTTCACCCTCGGCTCGTGGCAGGAGCACGTGAGCCAGCACCTCGATCGGACCACCGAGTACGACGCCGGGGTCCTGGAGCGGGCCAAGGAGCTGGCCGTGGACGATCCCGTCGCCGAGCATCTGATCGCCCTGCCGGTGCCGTCGAGGAGGCGCGCATGACCGCGTACCCGGCATTCAGGCGAAGTTCGACGTACGGTCCCGAGCGGCTCGCTTCGAGCGGATCGACGCGTCGCTGACGTCATACCTGAGCGAGAACGCCTGACCGACGGCCGGCGGCCGACCCTTGCGGAGCAGTGAGCCGCCATGATGGCCTTGCCCTCGTGAGCTTCTTCCCGGCAGACCCGCCCGACGACGAGCCGGAGGGTGCAGACCACGTGCCGGCACCGTGGTGGAAGCCGTCGGACGAGGAACTCCCGGCACCCTTCCCGATCGGCGAGACGATCGCCCTCACCGAGCGCGTCGCACTGATCCTCACGATCGCGCGCGTCTACAGCAACGGTGTCGAACTCGTCGTCGAGCGCCGCGTCCGCCGCGGAGACTCGAGTCGTCGAGACTGGCAGGAGCTGCAGTCGCGGATGCACGACCACTTCGGCCGCTTCGATCCCGAGCGGCTGCGGTACGGCGTCGTTCTCGGAGACGGCCAGAAGCTCATCCTCGATCTGGCGCCCGGGCTCCACGGCGTCGCTCCCGAGAGGCACGCGCTGACGCACACCCGCGGCAACGGTGGCGGATCGGAGGACTTCTCCACGTTCGAGGACGGGATGTGGCTCTGGCCGCTGCCGCCGGAAGGGCCGCTCGAGGTCGTCGCGCAGTGGCCGGCCTTCGGTGTTCCGGAGTCGCACGTGGTGCTCGACAGTGCGCCGCTGCGCGAGCTCGCATCACGAGCGCGGCCCGTGTGGGGCGAGTAGTCGCCTACCGGCCACGGCCGATGCGACGTCGGCGCAACTCGGTGACCAGCACTCCGTCGCCGTACCGGGTCGTGGTGATCAGGTCCCAGTCCGTCTTGTCCGGCGTCTCCCCCCAGAGCCGCTTGCCGTAGCCGAGGATGACGGGGAACTGCATGAGGTGCACCTCGTCGACCAGGTCGAGGGCCAGGAGCGACTGCACGAGGGTGATGCTGCCTGCCACCGAGATGTCGCCGTCGATACGCTCCCTCAGGCGCTCGACCTCCTCCGCCAGGTCTCCGGTCAGCACCGTCGTGTTGTTCCACGCCGGGTCGCTGAGGGTGCTGGACACGACATACTTCGGCATCCCGTTGTACTTGTCCGCGAGTTCTCCTTCGTAGTGCGGCCATGCCGCAGCGAATCCGTCGTAGGTCGCACGACCGAGCAGGAGGGCGGCCGAGGCGAGCGCTTCCTCCTCTTTGTAGCGCTCGCCCTCCGGCCCGCGGTCGAAGGCGAAGCTCCAGTTCGGGTACCGGAAGTCGGCGCCTCCCGGCGCCTCCACGACGCCGTCCAGCGAGATGAACTCGGTCACCACGACGCGTCCCATGTCAGGCCGCCCCGGCGAAAGCGCGCAGCTCGGGAGCGAGCACCTCGGCGGTGGCAGAGTGGTTCTCGCCGGGAACCGGCTTGAGGGCCGCCGTCGGCAGCAGATCGGCGACGGCTCTGGCACCCGAGACGAGGAAGGGCCAGGTGCTGTCGCCGTGCATGACCAGAACCGGGATGTCGACGCGGTCCCAGCGTTCGGCGTTCAGCGGTGATCCCGACATCGCGTCCCCGATCTGGCGTCCGTCGTACGAGAGGGTCGGAGCGACCGCCTCGAGCCCCGGCCACATGTCGCTGCCGCGCATGCCGGCCACGAACTCGGGCGGCATCAGCACGGAGGCGGTGAGGAAGAGCTCGACCGCATCGCCCGGCTCACCGGCAGCGATCGCCGCCTCGACCCGTTCGACGTAGTCGGCGGGAAGCGGCGGCCGCGAGTCGTCGGCGACCGCCGGCGGTTCGAAGAGGGCCAGACGTGCGATCGGCACGCCGGCCTGCGCCGCATTCAGCGCGAGGAACCCCGCCGACGACCAGGCGAAGACGGTGGCCGGGCGGCCGGCGCCCGGTCCGGCGATGATCGCCGAGAGGTCTTCGAGCTCCCGCTCGATCGCGTACGGGGCCGTGTCGCCGCTCTCCCCGCGCCCGCGCCGGTCGTAGCTGATGACCCGGAACGCGTCGGCGAGGAGCTCGCCGACCTTCGCATTCTCCGGAGTGACCGCGCGGTACGCGGTCGCGCCATCGATGATGACGATCGGGTCGCCGTCGCCCCACGCCGAATAGGCGAGGGTGGTTCCGTCGGCCGACGTGACAGTGCCGTTGGGCATTTCTCTCCCTTTCATGGTGCCGGTGGCTTTCACCGCAACGCACTCAGGCTAGGAAGCACCCGGCTCCTCCTGCTTGTACAGAAGCGACAGGGGATCGGCCGTGCGGTGCGGGTCCTGCAACTGGGTCGCCGTCCGCCCGATGAAGCGCCGCAGCGCACGAGCGAGATGGGGCTGGTCGTAGTAGCCGAGCCGGTGCACGACATCGAGCGCCGGGATCCCCGCCTGGATCAGGATCGCCGCCTCACGCGCCCGGTCGATCTGCCTGATGGCACTCTGCGTCAGACCGGTCGCCTTGCCCACGCGGCGCTGGACCGAACGAGACCCGACCCGCGCCAGGCCTCCCCAGACCACCTCTTCGACCAGGGGATCGCGCACGAGAACCCCTGCGCGCACCAGTTTGTCGACGAACTGCTCGGCAGTGTCGTACCCCGGAAGCTCCCACTCCTCCCCGGCGAGCACGAAGGAGCGCTCGGTCGCCCGGACGCTCTCGGTGCCGCCATCCACGATGGCGGCAACGGGCAGGTGGGGCATGGAGACGCCGTGGGCGAAGGCGATGCCGAGCGACGCCGAGTCGCCCCGGAGTTCGGCCGTGGACGCCGCGGTCTCGGGACCTCGCGCCGCAGCGTGCACGGTGCCGGACTCCTCCCAGAACACCAGCTCCCAGGTGGAGGTGGCGACCGATGTCATCGTCTCCGTGCCCGACGCCCGTCCCCGCCAGACCCGTTGAATGTATCGGGAGTCCGAGGCCCGGTCCTCGCTCTCTATGGGCATGGCCGCTCCTGCCTTCCTCGATGGCGGCCGTCGGAAGGCTGCGGCGCGCGTTCGCTCCCACCCAGCGACGCGATCCAGGCCGCGCGCCCGCTCGTCACGAGCACCGTCCACCACCAGGCGGACGCGCGCAGGACAGCCGAGGAGTATCCATACGCGCAGCATTGCACATCGGCGGACCGTCGAAGGGCCGGCGCGGTCCTCGCTCGTGCGCGACGGTCAGGAGGCGGACCGTCGGCCGCCGATCACCGCGGGAGGCAGCCGAGCACGTCCCTAGTGCGCGCTCCAGCCGCCGTCGACCGGGAGCACCGCCCCGGTGAGGTACGCGGCGTCCGGGCTGGTGAGCAGCAGCGCCGCCGGCACCAGCTCCCGCGGGTCCGCCCAGCGCCCCAGCGGAACCTCGTGCTGCAGGAAGCGGCGCACCTGCGGGTCGGTCTCGACTCCCTCGTTGAGCGGCGTCCGGAACGGACCGGGCGCCAGTGCGTTCACGGTGATGCCGGACGGCGCGAACTCGACGGCCAGGCTCCTGGTCAGCTGGACGACCGCCCCCTTGCTGGCGGCATACGCGGACCGGTCCGCCGCGCCGACCAGGCCGACCGCGCTGGCCAGCGTGACGATGCGCCCGTAGCCGGCCGGCCGCATCAGGCGGAACGCGGCACGGCAGGCGAGCCACGTCCCGGTGACGTTCACGTCGAGGCAGGCGCGGAGCGCAGCGAGGTCGAGGTCCGAGATCGAGCCGCGCGCCTGGGCCCCGGCGCACGTGACGAGGACGTCGAGCCGCCCGAGCCGCGACCGCACCCAGCCCTCGAGGCCGTCCACATCGTCCTCCGCGGTGACATCACAGCGGACTCCGTGAACGGTGCTGCCGGTCTCCTCTGCCAGGCGCGTGGCAGCCGCGCTGGCGCGCTCGGCGCTGCGGCTGGTGACGACGACCGTCGTCCCGGCCTCGGCGAGCGAACGGGCGATCGCCTCGCCGAGGCCGGACGTGCCGCCGGTCACGATCGCCACCTGGCCGGTGCGCGCCGGGACGAGGGCGGAGTGCGGCACGGCGCTCATGATGCCTGCCCGTCCTGGCGCCGCACATGGGCGTCGATGCCGTCGATGATCCTGGCGAGGCCGAACTCGAAGCCCTCCAGGGGCGCTTCGTCGGCCAGGAACTCGGTGCTGTCGATGGTGTCCGCGAGCGCGTCGAGACGGCGCGACCGGAGTTGGCCGCCCAGGAAGGCGCGCACGGCGCGCTCGGCGGCCAGGCGGCCGGGGTTCTCGCGCCGCAGCGATGTCGGCAGGGGAGCGCTTCGGCGCAGGCCGGCTCCGTACCGGGAGTGACTGTCGAGCAGGTAGGCGCAGTCGAGGAGCTGCTGCGCGGGCATCCCGGTGGGCTGGAGGGCCGCGATGAGGGCATTCAGCCAGGCCGCGTTGTGCGGGGTCAGCGGGACGGTCGTCGGCACGTCCAGCAGCCAGGGGCGGGCGAGCAGGCGGTCGAACAGGGCGTGCGCCCACGCGGTCGCCGCCGTCTGCCAGTCGTTCGCGGGCAGCGCGGGCGGGTCGCCCCACGCGCGGTCGGCCAGGAGCATCAGGAGCTCGTCCTTGGAGCCGACGTAGCGGTACAGCGCGTTCGTCGAGAGGCCGATGGCGGAGGCGACGTTGGGAAGCGACACCGCGACCAGCCCGCGCTCGTCCGCCAGTGCCGTCGCGGCCGCGATGACCTCGTCGACGCTGTGCGCCGGTTTGGGGCCGCGCCGGCCCGCGGACGCGACGACGCCCCAGGCGGCCGCGAGGCCGGGTGGGAGAACGTCGAAGTCCACCGGGTCGCGTGCCGTCATGCGGCCATCCTGCCAGAATCCGGCACAAAACGGTGGACTATCGACACAGTTTCCCCTTATTGTGTACGCCATGAACACTTCATTGCATACACAGATAGTTCTTCCCGCTGCGGCACGGCGCTGGATCGGCTTCTCCGCCATCGCCGGCGCGGTCTTCGCGATGGCGGAGCTCCCGCTCTACTTCGTGGTCCCGGCCTGCGACGCGGCGACCTGCGGCGTGGACACCGGAAGCCCGATGCCCGACGGCCTGATCCTGGCCCGCACGCTGTTCAACTTCATCGCCCTCACGCTGTTCCTGGTCTTCATGACGGGAGTCCGCCCCCTGATCGCCCGGGCCGATCCGCGGTACGAGTGGTTCGGGGCGCTCGCCGGCACCGCCGGCATCGCGTGGACCATCGTCGACATGGTGGCCAAAGGACTGGAGGGCGGCAGCGCCATCCGGGCGACGGCCTGGATCGACCCGACCCGCGTGGTGCCGACCTATCTGCTCTACGGATCCATCTCGCACCTGATGCTGTTCGTCTTCGGCGTCGCCTTCGGCTACGCCGTGCTGCGCAGCGGCGCGCTGCCCCGGTGGGTCGGTTGGTCGTCGTTCGCGATCGCCGCCCTCCACCTGGCCGGAGTGCCCTCGATGTTCTTCGGCTACAACTCCTCGGAGTTCTATGCCGCCAACGGCTGGGGCGCGGTCGCCATGTTCAACGGAATCGCCGCGATCTGGCTGGCGGCCGTCGGCGTGGCCGTTCTGGTGGCGAAGCGGCCAGGCGGGGACGCGGAACCGGCGGCGCGCTGACCGGTGCCGCGGTCGGCCGTGCGGGATTCCGCCTCGCGGAGCAGCCGGCCGGCCTCGGCGTCAGGCGGGCCGGCTCTCCCCGGTCGCGGACTGCCGGGCGTCGCGCGCAGCGACGGTGTGGCCGAAGAGCACCGCAGCGGCGATCAGGGCCGCCGCGACGAACAGGCCGGCCGCGAGGTGCACGCGCAGCAGGACGGCGCCGGCGAAAGCGCCGGCCGCGATGAGCGCGATCGCGAGGACACGCCGCGGCCAGCGCTGCCCCGTGCGCAGCCCGAGCCAGGAGTCGGCGGCCAGTCCGGTGATGGTGGAGGTGACGACCACCGTCGTCACATCCGCGACCGACAGGTGCCGCGCTGCCGCCGCCTGCAGCCCCATCGCGAAGGCGATCCCGCCGGTGATGGTGAGTGCGACGGGCTCCGCGGGCCTCCCGGCGACGGTTGCGAGCGCTCCGGTGCCCGCGACGACGACCGCCACGACGGCGAACATCGTGGTGGTGCGCCGGGTCCAGCCGGTGCCGGCCGTGCGCAGGACGCGTCCGGACACGATCGCCCCGACCAGGAACGCGGCCAGGGCGAGCGCGGGGCCGACGACGGGCAGGCTGTCCGCACCGGCCAGCGCCATTCCCAGGATCACGACGTTCCCTGTCATGTTCCCGGTGAACACCCGGTCGAGGCCGAGATAGCCGACCGCGTCCACGATCCCGGTGGTGAACGTCAGGGCGAGCATCGGCGCGAGATGCGCGATGCGCTGGAGGACGGACGGCCTGCGCGTCTGCTGCTCGGTGACAGGGGTGGACATCATTCTCCTTCGCGGCGGGTCCGGCCCTCCGCCAGCGCGGTGGCCAGCTGAAGCATACGTGCGATCAGCGCCACATCGTCGCCACGACGGCCGACGAGGCAGAGGCCGCCTGCCTCGCCGCGCGGCCCGAGCCGCGGCGCACTCACGGGGGGGCGCGCGCAGCGCACCTGTGCGTACGGTGGGCGGCGGGATTCAGTTCGCGCGCGTTCGCCGCGGGATGCGGCTGAGCCGGCCGGGGATCGCCAGCATCGGCACCCGCGACCGGCGGGCCCCGGACCGCCTGCGGGACCGCGGCGAGAGCGCCGAGGCGATGCCCTGCGCGAGGTACTGGCCCAGGATCGCCCCGGCGGCCAGCGCGGCGGCGACCGCCGCCGCGGTGAGCGCGCCGATGAGACCGCCCACCGATGCCCGCGCCAGCTCCATCAGCCCGTTGAAGAGCACGACTCCGGGGAGGAGCGGGACCAGGGCGGTGACGACGACGCAGAGGACGGGAACCCGGCTCACGTGGGACAGCGGCACCGCCGCGGCTCCGACCAGCACGGCGACGCACGCGGACGACCACACCGTGCCGAAGTCCCGCGCCGTCAGCAGCAGGTACAGCGCCTCGCCCGCGACGGCGGCGAGCGCGGCGGCCCACACGGCCCGCCACGGCAGCCGCACCGCGACGGCGAAGCCGACCACGATCACGGCGGCCGCCGCGATGGTCGCCGCGACGCCATTGCCCGCCTGCGGTCCGGTGACGGTCAGGTCCAGCCGGATTCCGAACCCTCGGCTGAGAACCAGCGAGGTCGCGATCACCCCGGCGGCGAGGCCGACGGTGGCGACCGTGGCCTCGGCCAGTCGGGCGATCCCGGTCAGGTAGAACCCGGTGAGCGTGTCCTGCACGCCCCCGAACACCGTTACCCCGGCGAGCAGAACGATGATGGTCGCGACGACGATCAGCGCCGCAGACGACTGCGGCGCGACCAGCCGGACCCCGGCGGCGGCCAGCGGCCCGACCACGCCGCCGGCCAGGCACTGGTAGAACAGCGGGACGCCGCGGCGGCGCAGCCAGGCGGTCGCCGCGTCGAGCAGCAGCGCGGCAACGAACGCGACGGCCGCCACCAGTGCATCCCCGCCGAGCAGAAGCGCCGTGCCGGCGCCGACGACGCCCCAGCCGACCCGGCGCAGCCAGGCCGGGCCGGCGGTGGGAGCGGACAGCAGCCGCACCAGTCGGTGCCGGGCCGCGTCGAGCGGCACCCGCCCGTCGGCGATCTGGGTGAACAGCCGGGAGGCGGAGGTGAGCCGCCCGTAGTCGGTGCCGCGGCCCCGCACGATCCGGCTCCTGGCGAAGGTCTCATTGGTCGCCGGGTTCGACCAGGACAGTGTGAGCACGGTGTGTGTCACGTCCGGCTCGGCGTTGCGGACTCCGTACACGCGGGCGACCGTCGCCATCACCGTCGTGGTGTCCGCGGCGCCGGCGCCGGAGGTGAACAGCACCTCGGCCAGCCGGATCGCCAGGTCCAGGATCTCGCGCGTCCGGCCGGGGACGTCCAGGCGTCGCCCGCTGCCGTCGTCTCGATCGCTGGTCACGGCGCCAGCCTAGATGCGGCGCGCGGGGCCGTCGATCCCGCAGCGTCCCGACAGCGCTAGCCGCCGAGAACCGGCTCCGGCGGGTGCAGGAAGAGCAGCGCGACGCCCCACAGCAGGACGCTCGCGCCGAGCGAGACCAGCGGAGCGATCCAGGTGCGGCCGCGCGCGGTGATGGCGACGGCCAGGGTGGCGATCGGGGCCAGCAGCAGCGGGAGCAGGGCGCCCAGGCACGACAGCTGGAGAGCCGGGCCCATCCGGGAGAGCTCGTCCCTGCCGATGGTGGGGCCGCCGATCGTCAGGGCGAGGCTGAGACCGACCATGATCAGCACGAATGCGACCACGCCGTGCAGCAGGAGCAGCAGGACGGCGGTGAGCACCGGCCGCCGCTGCCGGAGCGGGGCGGCGGTCGTCGTCATGGCGGCCATCGTAGCGAGGCGGACGGGCGGCCGCCGTCCCGCGACGGTGGGGTGGGGGGGCCGGCGGGGGGGCCCCCCCCCCCCCAGCCCCGGGGGGCCGGGCCCCGCGCCGCGGGCCCGGGTGCCGGGGGGGGGGGGGGGGGGCGCCCCGCGCGCCCAACCCCC
>NZ_JBQCGZ010000063.1:0-48343 GCF_051955155.1 Leifsonia sp. | reverse complement strand
GCCGAGCTCTTCGAGGCTCCTCCTGCCCTCCTCGCCGAGCCGGGCGAGCCCGTCCGACCGGAACAGCTTGCCGCTGCGGACGGCTCCGCCCGCTGCCGCGTACCCTCCGACGTCGCGGAAGTTGTAGGTGCCGTTGACCGGGATGCGCTGCGCGAGCGTGCTCATGGCATCAGTCTGCCATCCCGCACCGACGCCGCCGGCGTGGCGGCCGCTACTCGCCGAGGTGCTTGCGGCTGGAGATGGCGCGCTCGGCTTCGCGCTTGTCCTGGCGCTCGCGCAGGGCCTGGCGCTTGTCGTACTCCCGCTTGCCCTTGGCGACCGCGATCTCCACCTTCGCGCGTCCGTCGTTGAAGTAGATCTGCAGCGGCACGATCGTGTAGCCGCCCTGCTTGACCTTGTTCTCGATCTTGAGGATCTGCGCCTTGTGCAGCAGCAGCTTGCGCTTGCGCCGCGGGGCGTGGTTGTTCCAGGTGCCGTCCAGGTACTCGGGGATGTGCACGGCGTCGAGCCACGCCTCTCCCCCGTCGACGAACGCATAGCCGTCGACGAGCGACGCGCGTCCCTCGCGCAGCGACTTGACCTCGGTCCCGGTGAGGACCAGTCCGGCCTCGTAGGTGTCCTCGATGGTGTAGTCGTGGCGCGCTCGGCGATTGGTGGCCACGACCTTCTGGCCACGTTCCCTGGGCACAGCTGCTCCTGTTCGTTACGGCGGAATGCTGCCCGGCACGGCGCGCGGGCAGCAGATCAGCCTACACCCTGAGGTAGCGCTTGATGGCGAAGTTCGCACTGATGGCGGCCAGCGCGACGCCGATCACGATGATCAGCGGGATGACCGGCCAGGCCTGCTCCATCGACACGAAGTTGATCGACTGGATGCTGTTCTGCAGCGCGCCGCGCACGAACACCTGCACGATCACCGTGATCACCACCGCCGAGAGCACCGCCCCGATGAGCGCGGCGATCACCCCCTCGATGATGAACGGCGTCTGGATGAACCGGTTGGACGCGCCCACGAGCCGCATGATCCCGATCTCCCTGCGCCGCGAGAACGCGGACAGCCGGATCGTCGTCGCGATCAGCAGCACCGCAGCGACCAGCATCAGCGCGGCGATCCCGAGCGCGGTGTAGCTCGCAGTCGAGAGGATCCGGAAGATCTGGTCGAGATAACTGCGCTGGTCGACCACGCTCTGCACGCCGGGACTTCCGGACAGCGTCTCGGAGAGCACGTCCGACTGGTTCGGGTTCTTCAGGTTCACCCAGAACGTCTGCGGGATCATGTCCGGCGTGACGTAGTCGGCGATCTGATTGCCCTTGAACTGCTGCTTGAACTGCTCGTAGCCCTGCTTCTGGTCCTGGAAGTAGAACTTCTGGATGTACGGCGCGAGCTCGGGCGACTCCAGCTGCTTCTCGACCGCGGCGATGGTCTGCTCGGTGGCGGCCCCGCCCTGGCAGTTGTCGGTCTGCGTGCACATGTAGACCGCGACCTGCGCCCGGTCGTACCAGTACGTCTTCATCTGCCCGATCTGCAGCTGCAGCAGGGCGGCGGTACCGACGAAGGTCAGCGAGATGAACGTCACGAGGATGACCGAGACGACCATCGAGAGGTTGCGGCGGAGGCCGTTGCCGACCTCGGACCAGATGAGTCCGAATCTCATTTCGTCGGCCCCACATTCTGCTCGCCGTCGCGGTCGGTGTCCTCGCGCAGGCCGCGCAGGTCGAGGTTGGCGGTGAAGTTCAGGTGCTCGGGCAGCCCTTCGCCCGCGGGCGGCGGGGGCACAGGAGCGGTCGCGAACTGCACCGGCGCCGGGTAGCGCTCGGCGGCCGGCTGCGCGGCCGGGACCGGCTCCGGCGCTGCCTGCGGCTGCTGCGGCGGAGCGTACGCCGGCTGCTGACCGGTCGGCGGCGCCGAGACGGGCGCCTGCGGGTTCGAGACCGGGGCGTGCGGGCGCGTCATCGGCTCGGCCGCGGACGGCTGCTGGACCGGCTGAGCCTGCGGCTGGGTGGCCGAGGGCCCTGGCGCGGCCGGCGTCTGCACCGGAAGCACGACGGGGACCCCGTCGACGGCTCCCGGCAGCGGGATCGCGGTGGTCACGCCGTAGCCGCCGTGCCGCTCGTCGCGGACGATCTGACCGTTCACCAGCTCGATGACGCGGCGCTTCATCTGGTCGACGATCGCTGCCTCGTGCGTCGCCATCAGGACGGTCGTGCCGCCGGCGTTGATCCGCTCCAGGACAGCCATGATCCCGGCGCTGGTGGCCGGGTCC
Source organism: Leifsonia sp. (assembly GCF_051955155.1). Lineage (NCBI taxonomy): Bacteria > Bacillati > Actinomycetota > Actinomycetes > Micrococcales > Microbacteriaceae > Leifsonia > Leifsonia sp. The sequence goes on along the minus strand of NZ_JBQCGZ010000063.1, from coordinate 46,079 downwards.
AGGTTTCCCGTCGGCTCGTCGGCGAGCAGGATCTGCGGCTTGTTCACGACGGCGCGGGCGATCGCCACGCGCTGCTGCTCACCGCCGGAGAGCTCGTGCGGGAGGCGCTGGGCCTTGCCGTCCAGGCCGACCATCTTGAGGACGTCGGGGACGGCCTCCTGGATGAAGCCGCGGGACTTGCCGATCACCTGCAGCGTGAACGCGACGTTCTGGAAGACGTTCTTGTTCGGCAGGAGGCGGAAGTCCTGAAAGACGACGCCGATGTTGCGGCGGAAGTACGGGACCTTGCGGGAGGAGATCGTGCCGAGGTCCTGCCCCAGCACGTGGATCTTGCCCTTGGTGGGCTTCTCCTCCTTCAGGATGAGGCGCAGGCAGCTCGACTTGCCCGACCCGGACGCGCCGACGAGGAAGACGAACTCACCGCGCAGCACCTCCAGGTTGATGCCGTTGAGCGCCGGGCGCGTCGTGCCCGAGTACTGCTTGGATACGTGTTCGAACCGGATCATGACCTCTAGAGACTAAGCACCCCGGTGCCGATCCCGCAGTAGCGACATGCCAACCGGCCGCAAGCCTGACAGCGAGCCGGACGCGAGGTGTGCGAGCGCTATCCCGCGTACCGGAAGACGCCGGTCTCGCGCCGCACGAATCCGACCGATTCGTACAGGGCGATCGCCGCCGCGCGGGAGGGACGCGATGTCAGCTCGAGCGAGCGGACGCCGTTGCGCTCCGCCTCCTCGATCAGCCGCTGCAGCAGGGCGCGCGCGCAGCCGTGGCCGCGCGCGGACTCGTCGACGACGACGTCGTCCACATGCCCGCGCATCCCGGTGACGAGCGGGTAGACCACCAGCGACGCCATCCCGACGATGCGGCCGTCGAGCCGCGCGACGAACAGCGAGGTCGACGCGCTCTCGACGACGGAGGCGACGACCGCAGGATCGGCGACGGCGGAGCCCGAGAGCTGGGGCAGCAGCCGCTGCACCGCCTCCATCACCTCGTCGCCCGCGGCGACGACGCGCTCGACGACGACGGAGCTCACTCCTCGTCGCCCGCCTTCTTGCCCGCGCGCCAGCGGATGCCCGCGGCGATGAAGCCGTCCAGGTCGCCGTCGAAGACGGCGGACGGGTTGCCGGACTCGTACCCGGTGCGCAGGTCCTTCACCAGCTGCTGGCCGTAGAGGAAGTAGGAGCGCATCTGGTCGCCCCAGCTCGCGGTGATGGTGCCGGCGAGCTCCTTCTTCTTGGCGGCCTCCTCCTCCTTCTGCAGCAGCAGCAGGCGGGTCTGCAGCACGCGCATGGCCGCGGCGCGGTTCTGGATCTGCGACTTCTCGTTCTGCATCGAGACGACGATGCCGGTCGGGAGGTGCGTGATGCGCACGGCGGAGTCGGTGGTGTTGACCGACTGGCCGCCGGGGCCGGAGGAACGGAACACGTCGACGCGGATGTCGCCCTCGGGGATGTCCACCTCGGTGGCCTCCTCCATGAGCGGGATGACCTCGACCGCGGCGAACGACGTCTGGCGCTTGTCGGCGGAGCCGAACGGGCTGATCCTGGCGAGCCGGTGCGTTCCCGCCTCGACCGACATGGTGCCGAAGGCGTACGGAACGTCGACCTCGAACGTGGCCGACTTGATGCCAGCACCCTCCGCGTAGGAGGTGTCCATGACCTTGACCGGGTACTTGTGCTGCTCCGCCCAGCGCAGGTACATGCGCATGAGCATCTCGGCGAAGTCGGTGGCGTCGTCTCCGCCCGCTCCGGAGCGGATGGTGACGATCGCGGCGCGCTCGTCGTACTCGCCGTTCAGCAGCGTCTGCACTTCGAGGTCGCCGAGCGCCTTCTGCAGCGACTCGAGCTCGGCGCGGGCCTCGGCCGCGGACTCCTCGTCGTCGCCCTCGTTGGCGAGCTCGACGAGCACCTCCAGGTCGTCGAGCCGGCGCTCGATCGTGGTGATCCTGCCGAGCTCGGCCTGCCGGTGGCTGAGCGCGCTCGTCACCTTCTGGGCGTTCGCGGTGTCGTCCCAGAGGTCCGGCGCTCCCGCCTTCTCGCTCAGGTCGGCGATCTCCGCACGGAGCTTGTCGACATCGACGACGGCGGTGATGTCGCCGAGGGTGGAGCGCAGCTCGGCGATCTGCGGGGAGAGGTCCAGTTCAATCATGGCGTCCTCCAGCCTACCGGCCGCGGGCGCGGCGGGCGCGGGAGGCGCCGGCGGACCTCAGAAGCCGACGGCGAACCCGGAGGACCAGATCGTCGCGAACGTGCCGATCAGCGCGACGAGCGCCGTCGCGACGAGCAGCCAGGGGCCGAACCGGACGCGCCATCTGCGCACCGGGAGCAGGACGGCACCCGCCACCGCGAGCGCGCCCATCCCGCCGAGGGCGATCATCGCCGGCCGGTTGCGCGACGCCGGGTCGCACGGCTCGCCGTCCGCGGCGGAGCACACCACCTCCCAGCCCCACACCCACAGGATCAGCAGAACGCCCGCCGCCCAGATCAGGACGAAGGCGGCGGAGGCTCTGACGGGACCGTTCACGGCCCCCACCCTATGCACCGCGGAGAGCCGCGACGACAGTTGTAGTGTGTTAACGACATGACTTCCGACGAGCGCCCGTTCAGTTTCCGCTCCGTGGCCCTCGCCGCCTTCCTGCCCACTCTGCTGTTCTCGATCGGCGAGGGCGCGATCATCCCGATCATCCCGATCGCGGCGGGGAATCTGGGCGCGTCGCTCGCGATGGCCGGCTTCATCGCGTCGATGGTGATGCTCGGCGAGCTCGCCGGCGACATCCCGAGCGGCTGGATCGTCTCGCGCATCGGCGAGCGCTGGTCGATGGTCGGCGCGGCCGGCGTCGCGATCCTGGGCGTGGTGGTCTGCCTGCTCGCGCCGAACTACTGGGTGCTGATGGCGGGGATCTTCCTGGTCGGCCTGGCGACCGCTGTGTTCGCCCTGGCCAGGCACGCGTTCATGACCACCTACGTCCCGCCGCGCTACCGGGCGCGCGCGCTCAGCACCCTCGGCGGCATCTTCCGCGGCGGCTGGTTCGTCGGGCCGTTGATCGCCTCCGGTGTGATCGCCGCCACCGGCTCGACGCAGTCCGTGTTCTGGATCTTCGTCATCAGCTGCCTGGGGTCGGTCATCGTGCTGCTCACCCTTCCCGACCCCGAGAAGATGTTCGGGCCGAGCCCGCGGGTCGCAGACGCGGCGGGCGAGCTGCTGACCGCGGGAGAGGAGGACGCGGAGGAGCGGACACACGGGCTGTTCCGCACGATCTGGTCGTTCCGCGCTGTGCTCGCGCGGATGGGCTCCGGCGTCGCGCTCGTCGCCGCCGTGCGGTCCGCCCGCACGGTCCTGATGCCGCTCTGGGCGGTGTCGATCGGGCTGAGCGAGTCGAACACCGCCCTGATCATCGGCATCGCGGGCGCCGTCGACTTCGCGCTGTTCTACGCGAGCGGCCAGATCATGGACCGGTTCGGCCGGATGTGGAGCGCCATCCCGTCGATGCTTGGCCTGGGGACCGGGTTCGCCGTCCTCGCCTTCACGCACGATCTGGACGCGAAGGTCGCGTGGTACATCGGCGTCTCGATCTTCCTGTCGGTCGCCAACGGCATCGGCTCCGGCATCATCATGACGCTCGGCGCCGACCTCGCACCGAAGGAGAAGCCCGCGGCGTTCCTCGGCGCCTGGCGCTTCGCCGGGGACGCCGGTCAGGCCGCCGCTCCCCTGTTCGTCTCGCTGCTGACGGCCGTCGTGTCGATCTCGTTCGCGAGCGGCATCATGGGGCTGCTCGGACTCGTCGGCGCCGGGATGCTCGCCAGGTACATCCCCCGCTACGTGCCGCGCCGCCCGCGCACCGCCTGAGTCGCGCGTGCGGGCACGGCCCCCGCCATCGCTTCCCGAGTTGTTCACGCGACACGCCGGCGCTCGGCGTGCAAAACTCAGGAAGCGATTGCGGGGCCGCGGCCACGCCGGGAATAGCGTCCCGGCGCCGGCGGTTCGGACTCGATGCAAACGCATGAATCGGGAGGATCGCATGGCGGCAACGCTGGAACTGGGCATCGACACCTTCGGCGACGTCACCGCCGACGCGGACGGGAACCTGCTGCCGCACGCGCAGGCGCTCCGCAACGTGGTCGCGCAGGGCGTCCTCGCCGATCAGGTGGGACTGGACTTCATCGGGCTCGGCGAGCACCACCGCCGCGACTTCGCCATCTCCTCCCCCGAGGTCGTGCTCGCCGCGATCGCCGGGCGGACCGAGCGCATCCACCTCGGCTCCGCCGTCACCGTGCTCAGCTCCGACGACCCGGTGCGCGTCTTCCAGCGGTTCGCGACCCTCGACGGCGTCTCCGGCGGGCGCGCGGAGGTCATCCTCGGCCGCGGCTCGTTCATCGAGTCGTTCCCGCTGTTCGGCTTCGACCTCGCGCAGTACGAGGAGCTCTTCGACGAGAAGCTGGACCTGTTCGCCGCGCTCCGCACCCAGGAGCCTGTCACCTGGCAGGGCGCGCTGCGCCCGAGCCTGACGAACCAGTCCGTCTTCCCGCCGGTGGAGAACGGCCTGCTGAAGACCTGGATCGGCGTCGGCGGCAGCCCGGAGTCCGTCGTCCGCGCCGCGCGGTACGGCCTGCCCCTGATGATCGCGATCATCGGCGGCGGCCCGATGCGCTTCCAGCCGCTCGCCGAGCTCTACCGCACCGCGCTCGACCAGTTCGGGATGGACACCGACCTGCCGATCGGCGTTCACTCCCCCGGCTTCGTCGCCGCGACCGACGAGGAGGCCAAGGAGATCCTGTGGCCGCACTACGAGGCGATGACCAACCGGATCGGTCGCGAGCGCGGCTGGCCGCCCGCCACCCGCGCGCGTTTCGAGCACGAGGCGGCGGAGGACGGAGCGCTCGTCGTCGGCTCCCCGGAGACGGTGGCGAAGAAGATCGCGTACGCCGCGAAGGGCCTCGGGCTGACCCGCTTCGACCTGAAGATCAGCAACGGGACGCTCGGCCACGACCACCTCATGCGCGCCATCGAGCTCTACGGCACCGAGGTGGCCCCGCGCGTCGATGAGCTATTGTCGTAGCCGCGCCCAGCGCGCGCTGCGGGAGTGGTGAAACTGGCAGACACGCAGGATTTAGGTTCCTGTGCTTCACGGCGTGAGGGTTCGAGTCCCTTCTCCCGCACCGCTGTCCGGTACCGCCGTCGCGCGGCCGGCGTCACGACTCGGGACAGCGGGACCACCGCAGGGGACCCGACACGCCGCGGATACCCAGACGACACGGCGAGTCGCGTCCCTTGTGTGCGAGTTCGTGGTCGCCGCGGGCGCGTGCGCCATCGCCCCATGGTGCGATCAGCAAGGCCACAGTCAGACCACAGGATGATCTTTGCAGCCGCTGCGGAATTCGCACGGCGCGTGCAGGTTGAGCCCAGTAAACTCGGCTGCACCCGCACCCGATCCCCTGGAGAGTCTTGATCCACCACGCTGGCCTCATCCCCTGGCTCGACCCGCACACGATCATCTCCGCGGCGGGCCCCTGGGCGCTCCTGGTGGTGTGCGGCATCATCTTCGCCGAGACCGGCCTGCTGGTGGGCTTCCTGCTCCCCGGCGACACGCTGCTCGTCATCTCCGGGCTGCTCTCGCACAGCGACCACCCGGTGTTCGGCTTCGACGTCTGGTGGGTCGCGCTGTTCATCGCGATCGCCGCGTTCCTCGGCGGCGAGGTCGGCTACCTGATCGGGCACAAGGCGGGGCCACGGGTGTTCGAGCGCAAGGAGAGCGGTCTGTTCAGCATGGAGAACGTGCGGAGGACCAACCACTTCTTCGAGCGCTTCGGCGCGCTCGCGGTGATCCTCGCCCGCTTCGTGCCGATCGTGCGCACGTTCGCCCCGGTCGCGGCGGGCGTCGGCCACATGAACTACAAGAAGTACTCGCTCTACAACGCGATCGGCGCGCTGATCTGGGGCGCCGGCCTGACGTTCTTCGGGTACCTGATCGGCTACATCCCGCCGGTGGCGCGGTTCGTGTCGAACTACATCGACATCATCCTGATCGGCGCGGTCGTGATCACGCTCATCCCCACGCTGTTCCACTACGTGCAGTCGGTGCGCAAGGCCAAGAAGAAGCGCATCGCCGACGAGGCGGCCGGGACGCGCCCCGCCACCAGCCCCGACGCCTGAGGCCGCGGAGGCCCCGCGCCGCAGCAACTCAGCGGTGGAACTCGTCCTCGTGCGCCGCGTGCTCGGCCGGCTCCAGCTGGAACGTGGAGTGCTCGACGTCGAAGTGCTTCGAGAGGCAGCCGGAGAGCTCGTCCAGCAGCCGCCCGGTCCCGCCGGAGCGGAACACCGCAGGCTCCACCACGACGTGCGCCGTGAACACCGGCGCGCCGGAGGTGATCGCCCAGACGTGCACGTCGTGGACGGCGACGACGCCCGCCGTCCCGAGGATGTGGTCCCGGATCTCGGCGACGTCGGTGTCGGCGGGCGCCGCCTCGCTCAGCACCCGCACGACGTCCCTGAGCAGCAGGAACGCGCGCGGGACGATGAACACGGCGATCAGCAGCGACGCGATCGCGTCCGCCTGCACGAAGCCCGTGAGCATGATGACGACGGCGGCGACGATGACGGTGACAGAGCCGATCAGGTCGCCGAGCACCTCCAGGTACGCGCCGCGCATGTTGATCGAGTGACCGGCGGCGGGACGCAGCAGCAGCAGCGCACCGACGTTCGCGACCAGGCCGATGGCGGCCACGACGAGCATCGGCGTCGACTGCACCTCCGCCTCGCCGTTCACCAGGCGGCCGATCGCGCCGATGGTGACGGACACCGCGACGGCGACGAGGATCAGCCCGTTGATCAGCGCGCCGAACACCTCCGCGCGCCGGAACCCGAAGGTCTGCCGGTCGGTCGCCGGCCGCGCGGCGACGATGGTCGCCATGAGCGCCACGATCAGCCCGGTCAGGTCGCTGAGCATGTGCCCGGCGTCGGCCAGCAGCGACAGCGACCCGCTCAGCAGGGCCCCGACGACCTCCACGACGAGCACCGCCGCCACGATCCCGATCGCGATCAGGAGTCGGTTGCGGTTGGCGGCGTGCCCATGGTTGTGACTCATCACTTCTACGGTAGATAGAAGTCGGCCCCGCCGCCAGCGATCCCGCTAGATAGGAATGAGTGCCGTTCTCGTTATCGCGGAGGGCGTCACCCCGACGCCAGGGACCGCAGCGCCGGCGCGATCGCCGCGAACGCCCTGGCGCGGTGGCTCTGCGCGTTCTTGACGTCCGGTCCGAGCTCGGCCGCCGTCTCGTCGAAGCCCTCCGGGATGAAGATCGGGTCGTAGCCGTGGCCGTGCTCGCCGCGCGCCTCCGACGCGATCCGGCCCGGCCAGATGCCCTCGACGACGGTGGTCGACCCGCCCGGGACGACCAGTGCGAGCGTCGCGGTGAAGTGGGCGCCGCGGGTGCCCTCCGGGAGCTCGGCCAGCTGGTCGAGCAGGAGCGTGAGGTTGGCCTGCGCGTCGCCGTGCCGGCCCGCCCAGCGCGCGGAGAAGATGCCAGGCGCGCCGCCCATCGCGTCCACGCAGATCCCCGAGTCGTCGGCCAGCGCCGGGAGCCCGGTGTGCGCGGCGGCCGCGCGCGCCTTGATCAGCGCGTTCTCCTCGAAGCTGACGCCGTCCTCCACGGGCTCCGGGCCGTCGTAGGAGACGATCTCCAGGCCCGGGACGGCGTCGCCCAGGATCTGCTGGAACTCGCGGGCCTTGTGCGGGTTGTGGGTCGCGAGGACGACGCGGACCATCAGCCTTCGATCCCGAGCTCGGAGGAGGCGAGCGCGGCGGTCTGGATGCCGGCGAGCTCCGTCGTGCCGGCGAGCGCGAGGTCGAGCAGCGCATTCAGCTCGCCGCGGTCGAACGGGGCGCCCTCGGCCGTCCCCTGCACCTCGACGAAGAGGCCGCGGCCGGTGACGACGACGTTCATGTCCGTCTCCGCGCGGACATCCTCGACATATGCCAGGTCGAGCATGGGCGTTCCGTCGATGATCCCGACCGAGACAGCGGACACCGAGTCGATCAGCGGCGTCGCCTTCTGCGCGATGAAGCGGTGCTGGCGTCCCCACTCCAGTGCGTCGGCGAGGGCGACGTACGCTCCGGTGATCGCCGCGGTGCGCGTGCCGCCGTCGGCCTGCAGGACGTCGCAGTCGAGCACGATGGTGTTCTCGCCCAGCGCCTTCATGTCGACGACGGCGCGCAGGCTCCTGCCGATCAGGCGGCTGATCTCGTGCGTGCGGCCGCCGATCTTGCCCTTGACGGCCTCGCGGTCCATCCGCTCGTTGGTGGAGCGGGGCAGCATGGCGTACTCGGCCGTGACCCAGCCGCGGCCCTTGCCCGCCATCCAGCGCGGGACGCCGTTGGTGAAGGATGCCGTGCACAGCACGCGGGTGTTGCCGAACGAGATCAGTGCCGAGCCCTCGGCCTGGCGGCTCCAGCCGCGCTCGATGGTGACGGGCCGGAGCGCCCCGGCGGTGCGCCCATCGGCGCGGGTGGTGTCGGACATGTCTCTCCTCGAGGTGGTGGGGCGGTTGCTCCCGCTGCTCACAGCGGCAGGTCGATCACGCCGGTCTGCACCAGGTCGACCCGCGAGACCTCGGGGCCGATGAAGCGGTGCGCCAGGCGCAGGAAGTCGTCGGCGTCGTCGCCGGTGGCCTCGTAGCGGATGGTCGGGCCGGTGGCGGCCCGGCGCTCCAGGCCGCCGCCGACGAGGGTGCGGTAGACGTCCTTGGCCGTCTCGGTGTCGCTGGAGACCAGGGAGACGCCCTCGCCCATCACGTACGAGATCGCGCCCTTCAGGAACGGGTAGTGCGTGCAGCCGAGCACGAGCGTGTCGACGTCCGCATCCCGCAGCGGCGCCAGATAGTCGGCGGTGACCTGCAGCACCTCGTCGCCGCTGGTGATCCCGGCCTCCACGAACTCGACGAACCGCGGACAGGCCTGGGTGAACAGCTGGAGCGTCGGCGCGGCGGCGAAGGCGTCCTCATAGGCGCGGGAGGCGACCGTCCCGACGGTGCCGATCACGCCGACGCGACCCGTCCTGGTGGCGGCGACGGCGCGGCGCACGGCCGGCTGGATGACCTCGATCACCGGCACCGAGTACCGCTCGCGCGCGTCCCGCAGCACGGCGCTGGACGCGGTGTTGCACGCGATCACGAGCAGCTTGACGCCCTGGTCGACGAGGAAGTCGAGCACCTCGAGGGAGTACCGGCGCACCTCGGCGATCGGCTTCGGGCCGTACGGGGAGTGCGCCGTGTCGCCGACGTACAGCAGCGACTCGTTCGGGAGCTGGTCCCTGATGGCGCGGGCGACGGTCAGGCCGCCGACGCCCGAGTCGAAGATCCCGATCGGCGCATCACTCACAGCAGTCCAGCCTACCCCGCCCGCCCCGGGTCTCCGCCGGTATGGTGGTCGGGTGACCGAGTCCTCCGCGCTCCTGACCGACCGCTACGAACTCACGATGCTCGACGCCGCACTGCTGGCAGGCACGCACGAGCGCGAGTGCGTCTTCGAGGCCTTCACCCGGCGGCTCCCCGCCGGCCGCAGGTACGGCATCCTGGCCGGGACAGGGCGGCTGCTGGAGCTGGTGGAGGCGTTCCGGTTCGGCGACGACGAGCTGGAGTACCTCCGCGAGAACGCGGTCGTGCGCCAGGAGACCCTCGACTGGCTCGCCGACTACCGGTTCTCCGGCACCATCCGCGGCTATCGGGAGGGCGAGGTGTTCTTCCCCGGCTCGCCGTTCCTGATCGTGGACGCGCCGTTCGCCGAGGGGGTCATCCTGGAGACGCTCATCCTCAGCGTCTTCAACTACGACTCGGCCGTCGCCTCCGCGGCGGCGCGCATGGTGACCGCCGCCGTCGGCCGTCCGCTCGCCGAGATGGGCTCACGGCGCGCCAACGAGCGCAGCGCGGTCGCCGCGGCCCGCGCCGCGTTCATCGCCGGCTTCGGCGCCACCTCGAACCTCGAGGCCGGCCGCACCTGGGGCGTCCCGACGATGGGCACGGCCGCGCACGCCTTCACGCTGCTGCACGACAGCGAGGAGGACGCGTTCCGCGCCCAGGTGGAGGCGCTCGGCCCCGGCACGACGCTCCTCGTCGACACCTTCGACGTGGAGCGGGCGATCGAGACCGCCGTCCGCGTCGCCGGTCCCGGGCTCGGCGCGGTCCGCCTCGACTCCGGCGACCTGCCCAAGCTCGTGCGCCAGGTGCGGGACCAGCTGGACTCCCTCGGTGCGACGGCGACGAAGATCACCGTCACCAACGACCTGGACGAGTTCACCATCGCCGCCCTCGCCGCCTCCCCCGTCGACTCGTACGGCGTCGGCACGTCGGTCGTCACAGGCTCCCGCTACCCGGCCTCCGGGATGGTCTACAAGCTGGTGGCGCACCGCGAGCACGGCTCGGACGGCGCGTGGATCCCGGTGGCGAAGAAGTCCGACGGCAAGGCGAGCATCGGCGGCAGGAAGCACCCGGTGCGCAGGCACGATGCCGCCGGCCGCGCGGTCGCGGAGGTCATCCACATCGTCGAGGGCGGCGACGTCCCCGACGACACCGGCCGCGACCTGCTGGTCCCGCTGATCACCGACGGCGAGGTGCACCGCGAGCACCTCGGCCCGGAGGGGACGCGACGCGCGCGCGAGCACCGCGAGCTCGCGATGCGGGAACTGCCCGATCAGGCCTTCCGGCTCGGCCGGGGCGACCCGGTGCTGCCGACGCTCTTCGAGTGAGGCCGGACTACTCGTCCCGCAGCTTCTCGTAGATCTCCTTGCAGGTGGGGCAGACCGGGAACTTCTCGGGATCGCGCCCCGGCGTCCACTTCTTGCCGCACAGCGCCTTGACCGGCTTGCCGGTGACCGCGGACTCGAGGATCTGCTCCTTCTTCACGTAGTGCGAGAAGCGCTCGTGGTCGCCGGGGTCGACGTTCTGGAGCAGCTCCTCCAGCTCGCGGTCGAGCGTGGTCGCGCCGCCGCCCGTCGGCAGGCCGCCGGGTTCGGAGATGCTGGCGTCGTTCATGCCTCCAGTGTAAACGCGCGAGCCGTCAGTCGTTGCGGTTGGCGAACGCCATGATCTCCGGCCCGCGCCGGTCGAACGCGCGCGCGCCGATCCAGGTCCCGCCGAAGAACGCGGCGAAGCCGATCAGCACGGCGGCTATCGGCGCGATCCCGAGCCAGAACGCGTTCACGGTCAGGCCGAGCACCAGGAAGACGAGCACGGGAGACGACAGCAGGATGATCGCGAAGATGCTGAAGAACTGGGCGAGCGCGGCGAACGCGCCCGAGGTCTGCGGCTGGCTGAACGCGCTGTCCCCCGGCTTCGTCGCCGGATACGGGAACAGGACCGAGGTCACGCTGGACAGCCCCAGCCCGATCACCAGGATCGCCCCGCTCAGCGCGGCGACCGACGGCAGCACCGCCCAGTCGCCGAACACGGCGGTCGTCAGCACGGAGCCGATCGCGATCACGGGGATGCCGATCAGCACCGACGGGAACATCCGCCCGAGCCGGTCCGCGACGCCCCGCGTCCCGGAGACGAGGTGCAGCCAGATGGCCGTGCTGTCGAAGGCGAGGTCGTTGTGCGTCGCCCAGCCGATGAAGAGGCACACCAGCGGAAGCGGCACGAGCACGACCCAGTGGATCGGGAGCCCCGCGAGCACGAGAGCGACGATCACGAACACCGGGATGACGGGCACCATCATCAGCGAGACCCAGTAGCGGGCGTCGCGGCCCCAGTAGGTGATGGACCGCGCCGCGATCGCGGCGGTCGGGCCGCCCGGCAGCCGGTCGAACCAGCCCAGCCCGCTGTACGCGCGGGTGTGCGCCTCCCTGACCGGCGTCCGCAGCACGCGCTCGACGAGCGCCTCCCACGCGAACCAGAGCAGGCCGAGGACCACGACCGCGATCAGCAGCTGCAGCAGCGCGACGCCCCACTCGCCCTCCGCGGCAGCTCCCGGCGCGCTCCACGCCGCGCCGAGCGGCGTCCAGGCCAGCCAGCCCGCGAAGCCGCCGAGCGCCGCGAGACCGTCGCGGCCCCAGTCGACGGTGAGCAGGAGCAGGATCACCGGGGCGAGCAGCACCAGCAGGAGCGTTCCGATCACCCCGCCCGCCTCGCGCGACCGGCGCGTGGCGAGGAAGGAGGAGGCGAGCGCGGTCGAGACCCGGGAGGCGAGCACGCAGGTCAGCACGATGATCGCCGCGCAGACCAGCGCCAGCGCGGCCGCGCCCGCGTCGCGCGACCACGTGATCACGGTCGCCAGGCTGCACAGGGCGAGCACGACGGAGGGGACGCCGATCAGCCCGGACAGCAACAGGCCGAGGGCGAGCGGCCGGGTCGGGATGCCGAACAGCGCGAACCGGCGCGGCTCCAGCGTGTCGTCGACGCCGAACAGCAGCGGCAGGAGCACGAAGCCGAGCACGACGATCGAGCCGACGACGACGAGGACCGTGTGCACGGCCGCCGCATCGGGCGCCATCCGCGCCGCCACCAGGGCCGCAACGACGATGACGGTCGTGACCGCCCCGTAGAGCAGCCCGAGCACCAGTCCGAACACCTGCCACGGGCTGCGCCGGAAGGCGTTGCCCATGAGCTGGAGCTTCAGTCGGAGAAACTGTGCAACCACTCCATGCCCTCCGCTGCCTTGCGTCCGCCTGCCAGGTCGACGAAGCGCTCCTCGAGCGTCTGCTCTCCTCTGACCTCGTCGATCGTCCCGGCGGCGAGGACCTCGCCGCGCACGATGATGGCGACGCTGTCGCACACCCGCTGGATCATGTCCATCCCGTGGCTGGAGAGCACGACGGTGCCCCCGGCGGCCGTGTAGCGCTGCAGGATGTCGATGACGTTCGCGGCGGAGACCGGGTCGACGGACTCGAACGGCTCGTCGAGCACGAGCAGCCGGGGCGAGTGGATCATGGCGGCGGCCAGGGCGATCTTCTTCGTCATCCCTGCGGAGTAGTCGGCGACGAGCCTGCCGAGGGCGTCCTCGATCCCGAAGGCGGCGGCGAGATCGGCGGAGCGGGAGCGGACGGTCTTCGCGCTCAGGCCGCGCAGCGTCCCCGCGTAGTGCAGGAACTGGGCCCCGGTGAGCCGGTCGAAGAGCCGCAGCTTGTCGGGCAGCACGCCGATGACGTGCTTGGCGCGGACCGGCTCCGCCCACACGTCGACGCCGTGCACGACGATGCGGCCGGCGTCGGGACGCAGCAGTCCGGTGACCATCGACAGCGTGGTGGTCTTGCCTGCCCCGTTGGGACCGACGATGCCGTAGAACGATCCCTCGCGGACGTCCAGGCTCACGTCGTGGACGGCGACCGTGTCGCCGTAGCACTTGTGCAGGCCGCTGAGGGCGAGGACGGTCGGGCGCGTGTCGACGACGGGCTTCGGGGCGGGCACCGTCTGCGGTGCGGACGCGGCCTTCGTCGTGCGCTGCGCCGGGGTGGCCTTCGCCGCCGTCGACCGCTTGCGCTGCGACGGCGCGCGCGTGCTGCTCCCCGCAGCAGCGGCCGCCGTCTTCGGCGCCCGCTTGCGCGGGGTCGCGGCCGGAGCGGACTCCGCCTCCGCGTTCGTGCCATCGGCCATTGCAGTTCCCCCTTGGTGCTTCTGCGTGAGAGCCGGTTCCGCGGACTCGGCCGGGACCTCCTCAGGCCGTGTGCCGTCGGGTCGCGCGCGCTCGGAACTCACCACGCAACCGTACCAAGACAGGAGTGTCTGCGTAGCCCCCGCGGGCCGCTCTCCACGAGTCTGAGCGCCTTGGAAAGTGCTGTGTGGAAGATAACGACCCCACAACGACATCCGTCAAGCCCTGCCCCCGGACGAGGGTCGCCGGTAGTCTTGCGGAGGCATAACGAGGTGTCGATACGCGTAATGCGCGAGTGAACTCCGGGCGACATCCGGGGGAACAGCGGACGCGGCGACGGTCGCCGCCCCTCTGTCGCGCGGACTCAAGGAGATTGATTGTGACGACTCAGGTAGTGATCCTCGCCGCCGGCATGGGCAGCCGCCTCGGGCGCAGCCTGCCGAAGCCGCTGACGGAGCTCAACGACGGCCGCACGATCATGCAGCAGCAGTTCGACAACATCCACGCCGCGTTCGACAAGGACGTCAAGGTCACCATCGTCGTCGGCTACAAGCTGGAGCACATCATCGAGGCGTTCCCGGACGCCGAGTTCGTCTACAACGAGCAGTACGACCAGACCAACACCTCCAAGAGCCTCATGCGCGCCCTGCAGGCCTCCGCGCCCGGCGGCGTGCTCTGGATGAACGGCGACGTCGTCTTCGACCCGGCCGTCCTGGTGCGCGGCGCCGCGATGGTGGCCCGCGACCAGACCTTCGTGACGGTCAACACCTCGTCGGTCGCCGACGAGGAGGTCAAGTACACCACCGGCCCCGAGGGCTACATCCAGGAGCTGTCCAAGACGGTCAAGGGCGGCCTCGGCGAGGCGGTCGGCATCAACTACGTCTCCAGCACGGACAAGGCCGCTCTGCTGCGCCAGCTGCAGCGCGTCGCCGACCAGGACTACTTCGAGCGCGGCATCGAGCTGGCGATCGAGCAGGACCGCATGCTGGTCGAACCCGTCGACATCTCCGACCTGTACGCCGTCGAGGTGGACTTCCAGGAGGACCTGGAGCGCGCGAATCTTTTCGTATAGTCGAAGCGCCGCGTGACGACTCACGCAGCTTCGATCAATACGATGGGTTCCCGTGACGAGTACTTCCGCTGACGTGCGCCCCGAGCAGCGCACCCGGTTCGCGCGCTACCGCCATTCGCTGTGGCTGCTGACCAAGCGCGATCTGCGCGTCCGGTATTCGACGAGCGCCCTCGGCTACCTGTGGTCCATCCTGGACCCGCTGGTGATGAGCGCCATCTACTGGTTCGTCTTCACCGTCATCTTCCACCGCGGCGTCGGCGAGGACCCGTACATCGTGTTCCTGCTCGCGGCGCTGCTGCCGTGGATGTGGTTCAACGGCGCGGTCTCGGACAGCACACGGGCGTTTTTGCGCGAGTCGAAGCTGATCCGCTCCACGATGATCCCGCGCACCATCTGGGTGAACAGGATCGTCGCGTCGAAGGGCATCGAGTTCCTGCTCTCGCTCCCCGTCCTCGCCGTCTTCGCCATCGCGACGGGGGCGAAGGTGAACATCGACATCCTGCTCTTCCCGCTCGCCATCCTCATCCAGGTGGTGCTGACCGTGGGCATCGGACTGCTGATCGCTCCCCTCGTCGTGCTGTTCCGGGACCTGGAGCGCGTCGTCAAGCTCGCGCTGCGCTTCCTCTTCTATGCCTCCCCGATCATCTACAGCGCGCGCGACCTTCCGGGCGGCTGCGGCGGCGGAGTCGCGGCCAAGCACTGCGCCGCGTACGTCGCCGCGCATCCCGGCGCCTCGACCGACACCCTGTTCTCGCTGCACTTCTGGTCCGCGTTCAACCCGCTGACGGGCATCTTCAGCCTGTACCGCGCGACGTTCTTCGCGCAGGAGCTCGACTGGTTCCTGGTGGGCGTGAGCGCCGCGATGTCGGTGCTGATCCTGCTGATCGGCTGGCTGGTGTTCAAGCGCTACGAGCGCGATGTGCTGAAGGAGATCTGAGTGGCTGTCGTCATCGACGTCGCCGGGCTCGGCGTGCGCTTCCGCCGCAACCGCGGCGCCCGCCGATCGTTCAAAGACCTGTTCGCCTCCCGGCAGCGGCGCACCCGTCCCGACGACTTCTGGGCGCTCCGCGACGTGTCGTTCCAGGTGCAGGCCGGCGAGGCCATCGGGGTCGTCGGCAGAAACGGGCAGGGCAAGTCGACGCTGCTGAAGCTCGTCGCCGGCGTCCTCCTGCCGGACGAGGGCCGGGTGCGCGTGACGGAGGGCGTCGCCCCCCTGATCGAGATCACCGGCGGCTTCGTCGACGATCTGACGGTGCGGGACAACGTGTACCTGACCGCGGGGCTGCACGGGATGACGAAGGCGCAGGTCGACGCGCGCTTCGACGAGATCATCGGCTTCGCCGAGATCGCCGACTTCGTCGACACCCCGTACAAGCACCTGTCCAGCGGCATGAAGGTGCGCATCGCGTTCTCCGTCATCTCCCAGCTGGAGGAGCCGGTGCTGCTGGTGGACGAGGTGCTCGCGGTCGGCGACCGCGGCTTCCGCGAGAAGTGCTACCGGCGCATCGAGGAGCTGCTCGCCGACGGCAGGACGCTGTTCTTCGTCTCGCACAACGAGAAGGACCTGCGTCGCTTCTGCGCGCGCGGCCTCTATCTCGACAAGGGCGCCCTCGTTCTGGACGGCCCGATCGAGGACGTCCTCGAGCTCTACAACACCGACTACGGAGCCTGAGGAACCCCTGGCCAGCGGCGATTTCCGGGCGAGCGGAGATTCCTCCACAGAAAGAATTCCGCCGAGTTGTCCACAAAGGAGGTCCGAACGCCCGATTCCGGGGTCTGAGCGTCGGAGGCCGTAACTACCGTGGCTGCCATGAGACACCTTCGCAACCTCCGCGCCCCTCTCCCGCAGCCCCGCACGCGACGCATCGCCTACCCCGTCCCGTGGGTCGTCGACCGCAGCGCGGCACCGCACTACCGCATCGTCAACGCGGGCACTCAGGAGCTCCGCGGCGTCACGGTGACCATCGCCGGCGCGTCCGACGTCCGCGTGAGCTCGCCCGCCTCGATCCGCCCGGGGGAGGCCGTGCGTGCCGACCTGGTCCCCGGTCCTTCCCGCGACACGCTCCTCGTGCTGCGCTGGTTCCCTCCCGACGGGCGCGAGTACCTGTGGCAGATCAGCTTCTGACGTCCGGGCGCACGCAGTGCGTGCATTCGCGCGCATTCGAGTCCGAGGCTCGACCGGGGAGGCCCGGCCGCTCTGGCCCGGAAAGAGAGGCTCACCGTAGGCATGGGATATGAGACAACCGTTATCTCCGGCCGCGCAGCTCTTCGGCGACCGCGTCCGCAGCGCCAGGATCGCGCTCGGGCTCAGCCAGGAGAGCATCGCCGAGCTCGCTCAGATGCACGTGACCAACTACGGGAAGATCGAACGCGGAAGCTCCAATCCCAGCCTGACCACGATCATCCGGATCGCGAGCGTGCTCGGGATCGAGGTGAGCGCGCTCACGGACGGGATCGGCGTCGACGATCTCCCGCCGCGCTACGACGTGTTCACGGCGCGGTCGTTCATCGAGGCGAGGGACGCCCACCGCTGACCGGCCGGCGCCCGTCCTGTCCCGCCGCGCGATCGGCGGGCGCGGGCCGAGCGCGCGCAACCCGCGCGCGGGCCCTCGCGGTTTCCCGGGCCGCGCCTACACTCGGTAACGATGGCCAAGAAGCAGGAACCCTTCGTCTCCGTCACCGGCGGCCCCCCGCGCGGTGGCGATACCCCGCGCTCCGTGGATGCGACGCTCGATCGCTTCCTGGGCATCCAGCGCCCCGTGGTGGTCGCTCACCTGCGCGGTCTGCGACGCCGGCACCCGGACGCGACGGCGCCCGAGCTCGCCGCGATGCTCGAACGCCGCTACCTCGCCGCGGTGACCACCGGCGGCGCAGCGGTCGGCGCGACCGCGGTGATCCCCGCCATCGGTACCGGGGTCACCCTGGCGCTGTCGGGGCTCGAGACCGCGGGCTTCCTCGAGTCCACCGCCCTCTACGCGCAGTCCCTGAGCGAGCTGCACGGCATCGCCGTCGACGATCCGGCGCGGGCACGCGCCCTGGTGCTCACGATGATGCTCGGCCGCGAGGGGACGGACCTGGTCCGCCAGCTCGCCGGCCAGGTGACGGGGAGCGGCGTCGTCCGCACCGCCTACTGGGGCGAGCTGGTCACCTCCAACCTGCCCGCGATGGTGGTCGGGCCCCTGGTCGACCGGCTGCGCAGCGCGTTCATCCGGCAGTTCGCGGTGCGCGGCGGCGCGTCGATCGTGGCCCGCGCCATCCCGTTCGGGATCGGCGCGGTGATCGGCGGCACCGGGAACCACATCCTGGGCAAGCGCGTCGTCCTCAACTCCCGGCTCGCGTTCGGGCCGCCGCCGAGCGTCATCCCGGAGGCACTGCTGCCCGCGGAGGGACCGGGAGCGGTCCGCCGCCTCGGCACGTCCGCAGGGGCCGGCGTCATGCGTGCCGGGCGGGTGCTCCGCAGCGCGGTACCGACGCGCATCCCCGGTGTGCGGCGGGGCGGACGCGCGCTCCCGGCGCCGTCGGACCCGGACTCCCCCGCCCAGCCGCCCCTGGCCATCGAGAGCGCGCGCCGGCAGCGAGAGGACACCGTGGAGAAGGCGGACGGCACCGACGGCTGACGGCGCCGCCGGGTCAGACGATGGGCGGCCGGCCGGCGAGCGTCATCCGCCACACCGTGCGCCAGCGCAGCGGCCGGCGCTCGCCGGGATCGGTGCGCCAGCCCTCCGCCCAGCCCGCGAACCAGGGCCGCAGGACCGCGGGCTTGCGGAACCAGCGCAGCAGTTGGATGGCGGTCCAGGAGCCGACGTAGAGCGGGATGAGGACGGCCGGCAGGTTCCTGCGCGCCAGCCACACCCGGTTCCGCGCGTTCAGCCGGTAGTAGTAGGAGTGCCGCGTCGGCGAGACCGCCGGGTGCTCGGCCACGAGGTCGCCCGCGTACCAGACCCGCTTGCCCTGGTCCCACACCTTCCAGGCGAGGTCGATGCCCTCGTGCGCGTAGAAGAACGGGTCGGCCCAGCCGCCCGCGCGCTCGAACACCGCCCGCGGCATCACGATGACCGCCTCCAGCACCGAGAAGACGGGACTCGGGGTCGCCGGGTCGCCCTTGCGGATCCGCGGGATCCAGCGGCGCGGCGATGGCTTGCCGTTCTGCGCGCGCAACCGCGGCTGCAGCATCCCGATGGACGGGTCTGCCACGAGCTTCCCGATCGCGTCCGCGAGGAACGTGGGCGACGGGATGTCCGCGTCGTCGTCCAGGAAGAACAGCCAGTCCCCCGCCACCAGGGGAACGCCGCGATTGCGGCCGGCGGGGATCCCCACGTTCTCCGGCAGCGCGAGCGAGCGCACGCCGTCCGGAAGGGCGGGGTCGGCGGTCGCCGGGTCCCAGCCGTTGCCGACGACGACGATGTCGGTGCGGACGCCCTGCTGGGCGAGCACCGACTCCAGGCCGTGCCGCAGCTCGACGGGGCGGGTGCCCTGCGTGAGCACCACGACCGCGACGGTCGGCTCAGCCACGGACGCGCCGCGAGGACATGATGGTCACGAAGTGGCCGACGATCGCCAGCAGCGCCAGGGGCACGAGCGCGCACAGCAGGATGCGGTCGGCCAGCGTGGAGCCGATGAAGAGGCCGACGATGGAGAACACGAAGATCAGGATGGTCAGCTCCACCGAGTGGTACAGGCGGTGGAACGGCAGGAAGCGCGCGGCCCTGCGCAGCGTTGCGATGAGCCCGTGCGTCGGCGCGTACGCGGCCTGGGTGTCGGCGAGCTTCGGCAGGCCGGCGTTCGCCCTCGCCACCCGCACCATATCGTTCAGCGCCTTGTTGAGCACGATGATGAGCGCGAGCAGAGTGCCCAGGTTCGTCCACAGGAAGTCCTGCGGCGCCTCGAACGGGTACCCGGCCGCCCGGATGCCGAGCACGATCGCGATCAGCGTCTCCGTCGTGTAGTGGCCGACGTTGTCCAGGAAGATCCCGGCGGGCGACGACGTGCGCCGCCAGCGGGCCACCTCGCCGTCGCAGCAGTCGACGAGCATCTGCAGCTGGCCGAGCACGAGCGCCAGCGCGGCGCCGCCGATCCCGGGGATGAGCAGGCTGGCCGCGGTCGCCCAGCCGGTGAGGATCATCAGCCCGGTGACGCCGTTGGCCGAGATCGAGGTCTTCAGCAGCACCCAGGTGAGGTACGGCGACAGGTTCCGCAGGTACAGCGACGCCGTCCAGTGCTCGGCGTTGCGCCGCCCACGGACCTCGGGAGGCTGCGCCACCGCCCGCAGCTCCGCGATCGAGGCGGGTCGCGCGCCGTGGCCTCCGGTTGCCGGTGCTGACATGCCTACCTTCCCGTGTGGGCCGTGATGTTCCTGGTGAGCGACAGGTATCCGAGGATGAAGCCGATCCCCCAGCTGAAATGGATGCAGGGCAAGACTACGAGAAACCAGAGGAACGACGAAAAGCCGTCCCTGCGCCCCCACACCAGCGCCGAGACCACCACGATCAGCAGGTACGCGACCGGGATCGCGAAGCCCCACAGCAGCCACGGCGCCGCTCCCAGCAGCGCCTGGACGATGCCGGCGATGCCGAGCAGCAGGCCGATCGCCACCCCGACCACCATGACCGGCGGCGCGAAGTAGCGCAGGCCGTTGGAGGCGGGGAAGCGCCGGGCGAGCTCGCCGCGCCACACGCCGGTCGACACGAACTGCCTGGCCAGCCGGTACAGGTTCGGCCGGGGGCGGTAGGTCACCTTCAAGCGCGGGGTGAACCAGACGGTCCCCCCGCTCTGCCGGAGGCGCCGGTTCAGCTCCCAGTCCTGTCCGCGCTTGATCTCCTCGTCGAAGAGGCCGACCTCCAGCAGGCGGTCGCGGCGGAAGACGCCGAGATAGACGGTCTCGGCCGGGCCGGCCTCGCCGCCGACGTGCAGCTTGGTGCCGCCCAGGCCGACGCGGCTGCCGTAGGCGCGCGCCACCGCGCGCTCGAAGGGCGTCGTTCCCTGCGCGTCCATCAGGCCGCCGACGTTGTCGGCTCCGGTGGCGAGGATGGTCTCGACGGCGATGCGCGCGTAATCCGGGGGCAGGACGCTGTGCGCATCCACCCGGATGACGATCGGGAACCGGGACTCGCGGATCGCGAGGTTGAGCCCCGCGGGAGTCGACCCGATCTCGTTGTCGACGACGCGGATGCGGGAGTCGACCGCTGCGAGCTCCTCGACCAGTTCGTTCGTGCCGTCGATGCTCGGCCCGAGCGCGATGGTCACCTCGAACGGACCGGTGTAGTCCTGGCCGAGAAGGCTGTCCACGGCCGCCCTGACATGGGTCGCCTCGTTGAGGACGGGCATCACGTAGGAGACACCGGGGAGGGTGTCCGCACTGAGGTCCGGCATCTGGTCCATTCGTCGTTTCGGGTCGGCCCCGAGCTTACCAGTCGGCCTTCCGGGCCGGCCGAGCACAGCGACGCCGAAGGGCTTACCAGTCGGCCTTCCGGGCCGGCCGAGCACAGCGACGCCGAAGGGCTTACCAGCCGGCCTTCCGGGCCGGCCGAGCACAGCGACGCCGAAGGGCTTACCAGCCGGCCTTCCGGGCCGGCCGAGCGCAGCGACGCCGAAGGGCTTACCAGTCGGCCTTCCGGGCCGGCCGAGCGCAGCGACGCCGAAGGGCTTACCAGTCGGCCTTCCGGGCCGGCCGAGCGCAGCGACACCGAAGGCCGCCCCGCGCTGGGCGGGACGGCCTACGAGGAGAACGGGGTTCAGTCCGTGGTCAGCGACCCGAGGGTCACCGTCGCGGTCTTCGACTGGCCGTTGTGGATGTAGGTGATGTCGGCGGTCGCGCCGGCGGCGAGTGCGCGCACCTGGGCGGTCAGGTCGGTGGCGTCGGTGATCGGGGTGCCGTTGAAGTTCACGACGATGTCGCCCTCGGCCAGACCCGCCTTCGCCGCGGCGCCGCCGCTGGTGACGCTCTTGATCAGCGCGCCGACGGTGGTCGCCTTGCTGTCCGAGCTCGCGTCGGCGACAGAGGCGCCGAGCAGGCCGTGCGTGGCGGAGCCGTTCTTGATGATCTCGTCGGAGACCCGCTTGGCGAGGTTCGACGGGATGGCGAAGCCGACGCCGATGCTGCCGGACTGGCCGCTCGAGGAGCTGTTGCCGCCCGCGCTCGCGATCGCGACGTTGACGCCGATCAGCTCGCCCTTGCTGTTCAGCAGCGCGCCGCCCGAGTTGCCGGGGTTGATCGACGCGTCGGTCTGGATGACCGGCAGCGAGATCGTCCCGGACGAGCTCTGCTGCTGCTGGGTGGACCCGCCGCCCTGACCGGGGAAGTCGAAGTTGAACGGGTTCTGCTGGCCGTTGTTGCCGTTGCCGTCCGTGCCGTCGCTGGACTTCGGCGCCGCGGAGGACGCGATGCTGATCGAGCGGTTGAGCGCGCTCACGATGCCGTCGGTGACGGTGCCGGAGAGTCCGAGCGGGGCGCCGATGGCGACGGTGGTGTCGCCGACGTTGAGCTTGCTGGAGTTCGCCCAGGTCATCGGCGTCATGCCGGAGGCGCCGTCCAGCTTGATCACGGCGAGGTCGGTCGTCGGGTCGGTGCCGACGATCTTGGCGGAGTAGATCTTGCCGTCGTTGTCGGTGACGGACACGTTCACGTCGGAGGCCTGGCCGTCGAGCGTGACGACGTGGGTGTTGGTGAGGACGTAGCCGTCGGAGGTGAGCACGATGCCGGAGCCGGTGCCGCCCTCGCTGGACGCGCTGACGTTGATCGTGACGACGCTCGGCGAGGCCTTGGCGGCGACCGCAGTGATCGTTGTCGCGTTGTTCGTGTCGTTCACCGTGATGTTCTGCGGGCCCGACACGGTCTTGATCGTGGCGTTGTTGGAGGTGGCCGAGTACAGGCCGACGCCGGCGCCGGCGCCGGCGACACCGCCGATGAGCGCGCCGATGGCGAGGGTGGCGATGATGAGGCCGGTGCTGGTCCGCTTCTTCGTCTTCACCGGCTCGGATCCGGGCGCTGTCGAGTAGCCGTGCTGCTGGCCGTAGGGGGCGTACGGGCCGGGCTGGCCGGCTGGCTGGCCGAAGGAGCCGTTGCCGTAGTCCGGGGCGCCGGTGTGGCCTGCGGGCTGGCCGTAAGGCTGCGGGTGGACGGGCTGCGTCGGCTGCGTCTGGTGGTACTGCGGCTGCTGCGCGGTGGGCTGCTGCGCGGTCGGCTGCTGCGCGGTCGGCTGCTGCGCGGTGGGCTGCTGCGCGGTCGGCTGCTGCGCGGTCGGCTGCTGCGCGGTCGGCTGCTCTGCCGTCGGCTGCTGCGCGCTGGGCTGCTGCTGGGCAGGGATGGTCCAGCCGCCGTCGGCGGCGACGGGAGCCTGCGGCGCTGCGGGAGCCGGAGCGGCGTCCGCGGCGGGAGCCGGGGCGGCCTCGGCGGCGCGCTCCTCGGCAGGGGTCTGTGCGGGAGCCGCCGCAGCATCCACGACCGAGTCGGTGTCGGCGTCGTGCTGGGGCTTCGCGGGCTCCGGAGTGATCGGGGTGTCGGTCATGGTGTGGTGCTCCTTCCAAGCACTGACAGCTTGGGTTCCAAACCTGGGTGTTCTATTTGCACGTCCTGTGGGCGACCTTCCGCCTCCCGATGACTCTCCATAACGTACCGAATGCATGAGGTGAGAACGAGGGCCTAGGTTGGGTGCAGAGGCACGGAAGGGGTGCGGGATGGCCGTCGGCGGAGCGTGGCGCAGAGCCGCGGGAGGAGCAGGCCTGCTCGGCGCGGACGGGTCGGTGCGGCCGACCATCTTCGCCGAGATGAGCGCCCTGGCCGTGCGCACCGGCGCCATCAACCTCGGGCAGGGCTTCCCCGACGAGGACGGCCCTGCCGAGGTGACAGAGGCCGCGATCGCCGCCATCCGCGCCGGCGAGAACCAGTACCCGCCCGGCCCGGGCATTCCGGCGCTGCGAGCCGCCGTCGCCGACCACCAGCGCCGGTTCTACGGGCTCGAGCTCGACCCGGACCACGAGGTGCTCATCACCGCCGGGGCGACCGAGGCGATCGCGGCGGCCCTGCTGGCGCTGCTGGAGACCGGCGACGAGGTGGTGACCTTCGAGCCCTACTACGACGAGTACGGTGCCGTGATCGCCCTCGCGGGCGGTGTGCACCGCACCGTGCCCCTGGAGCTGCCCGACTTCCGTCCCGACCTGCAACGGCTCCGGGAGACGGTCACCGACCGCACCAGGGTCATCCTCGTCAATACGCCGCACAATCCCACCGGAGCGGTCTTCGACCGCGAGCTGCTGACCGAGATCGTCGCCCTCGCCGAGCGCCACGACGCGATCATCGTCACGGACGAGGTGTACGAGCACCTCACCTTCGGCCCTGCGCACATACCGATCGCGACGCTGCCGGGCGCCAGGGAGCGCACGGTCACGATCTCCTCGGGCGGCAAGACGTTCAACACGACCGGCTGGAAGGTCGGCTGGCTCACCGCTCCGCCCGACCTCGTCACGGCGGTGCTCGCGGTGAAGCAGTTCCTCACCTACGTCAACGGCGCGCCGTTCCAGCCCGCGATGGCGGCCGGCCTCGCCCTGCCCGACGCGTTCTTCAGCGGGATCGCCGCGGCGCTGCGGCACAAGCGGGATGTGCTGTCCGCGGGCCTGCGCGCCGCCGGCTTCGCGGTGGCGCCGTCGGACGGGACCTACTTCGTCGTCGCCGACGCCGCGCCGCTCGGCCACCCGGACGCGGTCGAGTTCTGCCGCAGCCTCCCCGAGCTGGCGGGCGTCGTCGCCGTCCCGCTCGCCGCGTTCTGTCGCGACGACTACGCGCGGCGCACCGCCTCCCTCGTGCGCTTCGCCTTCTGCAAGCGCGTCGAGGTGCTGGAGGAGGCGGCGCGGCGGCTCGGGGCGCTTGCGGCGGGCTCCTGACCGCCTACTCCCCGGCCGGCTCGACCCGGTAGCGCCGCAGGGCCAGGGCGGGGTTGCGCTCGCGCACCTGGTGCACGCGCTCCGTGGAGGCCTCGGCGACCGCGATCCCGGTCGTCTCGGCGAGGCCGGCGACGGTGACGCCCATCGGGTCGACGATGGTGCTCGCGCCGATGCCGATCGGCGGGATGTGGTCGGCGGCGGCGACGTAGAGGGTGTTCTCGATGGCCCTGGCCGCGAGCAGCGTCGTCCAGTGGTGCTCCTTGAGCGGGCCGCGCACCCACTCGGCGGGGATCGCGACGAGGTCGGCTCCCGCGTCCGCGATCCTGCGGGTCACCTCGGGGAAGCGCAGGTCGTAGCAGGTCTGCATCCCGACCCGGAGGCCGTCCACCTCGAACACCTCGGGCGGCGCGGTGTCCCCGGCGACCACCCACTCCGACTCGTGGGAGCCGAACGCGTCGTACAGGTGCTGCTTGCGGTAGACCGCGACGCGCTCGCCGGCGTCGGAGACCGCGACGAGCGTGTTCGCGAAGCGGTGCCGCTCGCCGGTCTGCTC
Source organism: Leifsonia sp. (assembly GCF_051955155.1). NCBI lineage: Bacteria > Bacillati > Actinomycetota > Actinomycetes > Micrococcales > Microbacteriaceae > Leifsonia > Leifsonia sp. Next base: position 20,999 of record NZ_JBQCGZ010000063.1, on the reverse strand, counting down.
CACGAGCCCGGCGATCGCGTACAGCCCGTGCTCGCGGGCGACCGCACCGAGGGAGGTGACGAACTCGCCGTCCAGCGGCTCGGCGTTGCGGGCGAAGGACGGGCCGAGCGGGTCCGTGAAGTACGAGGCGTACTCGGGGAACACCACCAGCCGTGCCCCGCGCTCCGCCGCGACCGCGACGAGGGCGGCGACGACGTCCCTGTTGTGCACCCGGTCGTCGGTCGGGGTGAACTGCGCGACGGCGACGCCGACGGCGGTCACGACGCGCGCTCCGCACCCGGCACGGCCTCGGCGACCGGCTTCGGGGTCTCGACGGGCAGGCGCAGGCTGATCGAGGTGCCGACGCCTTCCTCGCTCTGGATGTCCAGCCGGCCGCCGTGCGCCGTCACGATCGCCTTCGTGATCGTGAGGCCGAGGCCGACCCCGGGCACCGCGTTGCGGGTGGCGGTGGATGCGCGGAAGAACCGCTGCGAGAGCTGGCTGAGCTCCACAGCCGGGATCCCGATGCCGGTGTCCGTGACGGCGATCACCGCCTCGTCCCCCTCGCGCGCGAGCGAGACGGTCACCGTCCCCCCGGAGGGCGTGAACTTCAGCGCGTTCGACACCAGGTTGTCCACCGCCTGGCCGAGCCGGACCGGGTCGCCGCGCACCAGCACCGGAGCGTCCGGGACGTCGGAGACCAGCGTCACACCGGCGTTCGACGCGACGGGGTTGGCCGACTCGACGGAGGCGGCGACGACGCTGCGCAGCTCGGCGTCCTTGATGTCGATCGGGAAGCGACCGGATTCGACCTGCGCCGTGAACAGCAGGTCGCCCACGAGGCGCAGCAGCCGGTGCGCGTTCCGCTCGGCGACGCCGAGGTATTGCAGCTGCTCCTCGGAGAGCGGCGACTCGTCGTCGTCCCGCATCAGCTCCAGGTAGCCGAGGATCGAGCTGAGCGGGGTGCGCAGCTCGTGCGAGATCAGGCCGACGAACTCGTCCTTCAGCCGGGCGAACTCGCGGGCCTGCGTCATGTCCGTCGCCACGAAGATGAAGCCGACGCGGTGCCCGTTCTCGTCTAGGCGCGGCGTCGCCGCCACTTGCACGGGCACGTGCTTGCCGTCGGCGCGCACGTACGTCCAGTCGCGGACGTCCGCGTACCCGGCGCGCACCGTGTCCACCAGCGCAGAGAAGTCGTCGGCGCTCGACACCGTCGTGAACCGCGCGTCCATCTCCCGCAGCCGGTCCTCCAGCTCGGACTCCAGGTGGAAGTCGATGACGTGCCTGCGGCCGTCGACCACCTGCTTCTCGGTGAGGCCGAGCATCTTCTCTGCCCCCGGGTTCCAGACGTCGATGAGCCCGTCCAGGTCGGTGCCGATCACCGACTGCTCCGTGACGGCATTCCAGATGCTCTGGATGAGCCGGTTCGCCGTCCGCAGCCGCGCCTCGTTGAGCACCAGCTCGTCCTGGGCGCGGACCGCCTGGGCGAGCAGCTCCTGGCGCTGCTGCGCCTCGGCCGTCGACGCCTCCAGCCGTTTTCGGAGCCGGTGGGCGATCTCGTTGATGACCGCGGCGACCACCAGGTAGATCACCGGGGAGAACACGGCCCGGACGAGATCGCTCGGTGAATCCGGCACGTCCGTCACGACCAGCGGCGCGAGCAGGACGACCAGCATCCCGGCCGCGGCCACCACGATGGCGTACCGACCCTCCTCGGAGGCGATCCAGATGAACGGAAGCAGCAGGACGACCGAGACCGGAGAGGCCCCGCCCCCGGTCGCCAGCCGCAGGAAGCCGACGGCCAGCAGGGCGATCACCGGAACGACGAGCGCCCAGCCCACCGCGGTCCGTCCCCAGGGCACGACCGTCGAGAGCAGCACAGCCACCGCCATCAGGGCCAGCGAGACCAGCAGGTAGACCGGTGCGGTCACCACCGCGACGCCCGGAAGCAGTTCGACGCAGATGGCGAGGGTGTACCCGATCAATGTCGGGATGAGCTTCATGAAGACGGACGGCGAGTCGATCGGCAGGCGTCCGAACCAGCGGTCGAGGGTCATGCCGGCTCTCCAACGGCGAGCATCTCGCGGATGCGCTGCGCGAGCGCCCGCGGGCTGAACGGTTTGATGATGAAGCTGTCCGAGCGGTCGGCGACGACGCCGTGGTCGGTCAGCAGCTGGACGGACGCGGACACCATCAGGATGAGCGTCCCGCTGGTCTCCGCATCCCCGCGGATCGCCTCGGCCACCTCCACGCCGTTCATGCCGGGCATCGAGATGTCGAGCACGACGAGGTCGATGCCGCCGTCGCGCACCGCATCGAGCGCGTCGCGGCCGTTGTCCACTGCCGCGGCGATCTCCACGCCTGCGCGCCCGGCGGCGATCACCATCAGGCCGCGGATGTCGTCGTCGTCATCGGCGATGACGACGCGCTTCGCACGATCGGTCACGAGAAGAACACCAGACGGACGACGACGATCGCGGCGATGACCACGAGGGCGATGCCCGCGTAGCCGATCAGCCGGAACTCCCAGCGCCGGTTCCGCTCGATCTCGCGCTGCAGCTCCTCGCGCTGCGCGCTGGTCGGCTCGACGGGGCTCATCCTTCTCCCTCCCGTTCGTTCCCGGCGGCGACGGCGTCCCTGAGCACCGTCGCGACCCGGTCGTACCGCCCGACGTCGGCGGCGAGGTGGCTGTCCGTCGACGCCACGATACGCGCACCGGCGGCCAGCAGGGCGGCGATCGCGGCGGGGCCGGGGCATCCCCACTTCTCGTTCACCTCGACGATGGTCCCGGTCGCCGCGGCCGCGGCGGCCCAGGCGGCGAGGCGCTCGGTTCCGAGCTGCTCCTCGGCGAGCCCGACCTTGGGCAGGATCGAGAACCAGTGCGCGAGCTGTGCGTTCGGCGTCCGTTCCATCGCCCGGATGCTGGCCGTGACGAGCAGGTCGAGCGCGTCGTCCGCCGCGAGCCCCGCGGCGAGCTCGTCCCTGGTCCGCTCCGGCGACCACGGGCCGTCCGGTCCGGGGAACTGGTGGTCGCCGATCACGACGGCGTCCACGCCGCCCTCGCCGACCACGAGCAGCGCGGGCGTGTCGACGGCGCCCGAGGCGTCCAGCAGCTTCGCCTCGACGCCGGTGAGCACCGTGAGCCCGTCTGGCACCTGCTCCAGGGCGACCGCCGCCAGGAACTCGGGGACCCAGGTCGTCGACGCGCGGACGTGGTCGGTCAGCCGGATCCGGCGCAGTCCCGCCGCCGAGGCGGCCGCGATGTTCTCGGCCAGGGTGCTCCGCGCATCGTCGGAGAACGAGGAGTGCACGTGGAAGTCGCCGAGCAGCAGATCGTCCACGTCGACGACGGCGCTCACTCCTCGAGACCCTCCGCGTGCGCGGCGTTCTCGGAGACCAGCACGTCTCCGGGATCGAGGAACACGTCCTCCAGGAACCGCACGTTCGCCAGCTCGGCGAAGTCGACCGAGGACGGCACCGGTCGGCCGAGCACCAGGTCGAGCAGGAGCGACGGCATGTCGACGCCGGCGGCGATGGTCAGCGGCATCGCGCCGGGGAACCGCGGGTTCACCTCGAGCAGCGCGGGCACGCCGTCCGCGCTGTAGCGCAGCTGGACGTTGGCGACACCGGTCAGCCCGATCGCCCGCGCGACCGCGGCGGCGGTGTCGGAGAGCTCGGCCCTGCGCACGGTCCGGCCGGCGATGGAGACGCCGGAGTCGACCCGCTCGCGCGACCGCGGAACCGCCGCGATCACGGCGCCGTCGAGTCCGGCCAGCACGTCCACCGAGAACTCCTCCCCCGGCAGGTTCTCCTGGATCAGGATGCTCTCGTCCTCGCCGAGGGCCTCCAGGGCGGCGCGGTCGGCGATCAGCCGGACACCGCGCGAGCCGGCGCCGCTGCGCGGCTTCACGATCACCGGGAACGTCCAGTCCTCGCCGACGCCGGCCCGGTTCAGCAGCCGGGTGCGCGGGAGGCGCGCCTTGCCGTCCACCCGCTCGGCCAGCCGGAACTTGTCCAGGCAGGTCACCAGGGTCTCGTGGCTGGGCGCGGCGAGCGCGGTGCCGACGGCGGACAGCTCGCCGCGTCGCGCGGCCAGTCCCGGCAGCTCGACGTCGACGGTCGAGAACAGCACGTCGATGCGGTCGTCGCGGCACATCCCGATCAGCTCGTCGACGAAGGTCTCGGAGCGACCGGCCGGCACGATGCGCCTGCGGTCCTCCGGCACCAGGTACAGGCCGCTCGCCCAGCCGTCCATGTCGGCCGAGAACACCTCGACGTCGGGACGGGCGAGGAGCGAGCGGATGACGGCGATGCCCGCCGGTCCTCCCGCCCCGGTGACGAGCACGCGGGTCGTGGCGTCGGTCATTCCTGGGTCCTCCGGAGTCTGGCGTCGGTCTGCACGGTCGAGGCGGGCACGGAGATGTCCGCGGTGTCCCGCATCACCTCCAGCGGTTCGCAGCTGGTGCCGCCGCCGAACCGGGACCAGTACCGGGCGGTGGCGAGCACGAAGTCGTGGTCGAGGTAGCCGCGCACCTCGGTCTGCGAGCGGAAGCAGTCGATCAGGCGCAGCTTCGCCTCGGTGAAGCCGTCGATCGGGACGAACCGGGTCGGCCGGAAGTCGATCGTCGCCGACGGGCTCTGGAAGCAGCACACGGTCCGGACGTTGCGGGTGGCGACGTTGACGGCGGCATGCACGGCGCGGTGGTCCTGGTGCCGGTCGTGCGCGGAATGGGTGTAGACGATGTCGGGCTGCACTTCGGCGACGACCCGCTCGATGATCCCGACGGTCGGGTCGGCGGCCGAGATCCTGGTGTCCTCCAGGTCCTCCAGGAACAGCCGCGCCCCGAGCAGCTCGGCGGCGGCGAGCGACTCGTGCTGCCTGTCGTCCGCATCGCCGCCGCGCGCGCCGCGCGAGAGGGTGAGGATGACGACCTGGTTGCCCGCATCGCGGTGCGCGGCGAGGATGCCGCCCACGCCGATCTCGACGTCGTCGGGGTGCGCGCCGATGGCGAGCACCACCTGCTGCCGCTGCGAGGCGCGCTTGGTCCTGCTCTCCTCGGCGAGCCGGGTGACGATCGAGACCAGCTCCGCCGAGGCGATCGGCTTGGTCAGGAACTCGTCGGCCTGGGCGCGCAGCGCGGAGACCGCGTAGTCGACCGAGACGTGCGCCGTCATCACCACGACCGGCATCCCGGGGTATCTGCTGCGCAGCTCGCGCAGCAGGTCGAGCCCGGAGATGCCCGGCATCTCGATGTCGGTGATGACGAGATCGGGCTCGAACGCCTCGATGGTGTCCAGTGCGATCGACGGGTCGGTGACCGCGACGACCTGGGCGTCCGCACGCTTCTCCAGCACGGTCTTCATGTAGAACGCGACGTCCGGATCGTCCTCGATCACGCACACGCGGTACTTCTGAGCGGAACTGGCCATACGCTTCCCCTACGTCTCTGCACCGACTCTAGTGGGGCGACCGGTTCACCCGGGCGGACGCGCCCGGGCTCCCGGACCGATTTCCGCACCCCCCGAAACCCGTGCTAGAGTTTCTTCTTGTGCCGCGGGGTGGAGCAGCTCGGTAGCTCGCTGGGCTCATAACCCAGAGGTCGTAGGTTCAAATCCTGCCCCCGCAACCAACAGGCCCGGACTCCGGGGAGAAATCCCCGGGTCCGGGCCGATTTTTGTCCGGAGGAAGATGGGCGAGAGCCTCGACGGCGAGCGCGTCGCAGCCGTGTGGGAGGAGCATCCCACCTGGGCGCTCCTCCGCAGCTACAACGGTCGCTGGGTCCTCCCCCTGTTCTCGCGCCACCTGGAGCACGCCGACGGGCCCGTCTCCGCCGACTGGTTCCACCAGAAGGTGGCCGACGCGCTCGACGCGACCGACGGCGACGCCCCCGCCGACGACCCTGTCGACTCGGCTGCCGCGGACACCGGGCGGATGTCGCCCGCCGAGTACTGCCGCGGCTGGGTGGACAGCCGCTGGCTGATCCGCTCGCGGCCCGGCAACCGCGACGACAGGGCGCAGTACCGGCTCTCGCAGTACGCCCTCCAGGCGCTGCGCATCGTCCGCGAGCTCTCCGAGCCGGACACCGCGGTCTCGGAGGCGCGGTTCGCGAGCATCGCGCACGCCGTGCACCAGCTCGCCGGGCTGACCGATCCCACCGCGGAGTCGCAGCTGGCCCGCATCGACGACGAGATCGCCGCGCTGCAGCGCCGCCGCGCCGAGATCGTCCAGCACGGCGTCGACGAGGTGTCGCCGGAGGCGGTGAAGCGCCAGGTGCGCGAGGTGCTCCGGCTCACCGCGTCGCTGCCGGAGGACTTCCGCCAGCTCGGCGCCATGGTGGAGCAGCGGCACCGCGAGGTCGCCCGCATCGCCTCCACCCAGCAGGTCGGGAAGGGCGCGCTGGTCGACCAGTTCCTGCGCGACAACGACCTGCTCGAGCAGACCCCGGAGGGCCGCGCGTACCGCGGCTTCGCCGCCATGCTCTCCTCCCGCGAGCTCGAGGGGATGCGTGCCGACATCGAGCGCGTGCTCTCCCGGGCTGCCGCCGATCAGCTGACCGAGCGGCAGCGCGGGCAGCTCGAGACGCTGATCACCTCCCTGCTCGCCGAGGAGCAGGCGGTGCAGGAGACCTACGTGCGCTGGACGTCGTCCCTGCGCCGGTTCCTCAGCCGCAACGGATCGGAGAAGCATGCCAGGCTGCTCTCGCTCGCGGAGCGGGCGCTCGCGGCGGGTGCACTCTGGGCGGAACGCAGGCCGGGGCCGGTGCTCACCGACGAGGATGTGCTCGGCATCGGCGGCTGGAACCTCGTCGACGTCACGCAGGCGCAGCTCTGGCGCGACCGCGGCAGGCCGGAGGTCGGGATCGCGATCACCGAGAACGACGATCCGCTGCCGGAGTCGGAGCGCGAGGCGCTGCGGCTCGCGGTCGAGACCAGTGCCGCCGCCGTCCGCGAGCGGGTCGCCGAGCTGCTGCACGAGCGCGAGACGGTGACCGGCGCCGACGTGTACGCCGCGACGCCGGACGAGTTCCGGCGGCTGGGACTCGCGGTGAGCCTGATCGAGCTCGGCGCCGAGCTCGGCGCGGTCTCGGAGGGCGTGCAGACCGTTCCGCTGGCGGTCGGCGACGAGGAACGCGAAGTGACGATGCCGCTGCTCGTCTTCGGGCGCGACGCGATCGAACAGGAGGAACGGTGACGGACACCACGGAGGATATCGAGCGGCAGGACGCCGACTCCGATGCGTTCGGCGACCCGGTGCGGGACGCGCTTCCGCGCGAGGCGCGCCTGGCGCTGGTGACCGTGCTCACCAGCCGGTTCGTCACCAGGGCCAAGCAGCCGGACGCCTGGCGGGCGCTGCTGGACTACGAGGACGACATCCGCGCGCGCCTCGACGAGCTGTTCCTGACCCTGGAGATCGACGCGGACCACGAGGTCGCGTTCAAGCGCCAGAACGGCGACGACGGCGCGCCGATCCTGCTGCGCCGCGAGAAGCCGCTGTCCCGCGACGCCTCCCTGCTGCTGGTCCTGCTGCGGCAGGAGCACGCCTACACCGACGCCAGGGACGAGGCCGTCACCGTCACGCGCGACCACATCGCCGAGTTCCTCGGCCGCTTCCAGGGCGACTCGGCGCACGACGAGGTGCGCGTCGACCGCAGGATCAAGGCCGCGATCGCCGCGCTCGAGCGCCTGGAGCTGCTCACGCCCGGCACGGACGATCCGGACGTGTACACGGTCTCCCCCGCCGTCGTCCCGCTGATCGGGACCGCGGAGCTGGCGAGGCTCGAGCGGATGTTCCTCGCCGCTGCGGGCGAGGACGCGCCGCCGGCCGACGACGCCGACGATGCCGAGGACACCGACGCCACCGACGCCACCGAGGAAGAGGACCAGGCATGACCGACCTTCCCGTCGACGACGGCCTGATCCGCCGGGGCCAGTTCCGCATCGAGCTGGTGCAGCTGCTGAACTGGGGCAGCTATCAGGACATCCACCGGATGCCCGTCGGCCGCGGTGGCATCGCCATCCTCGGCCCGACCGGGCGCGGGAAGTCGACCGTGCTCGACGCCATGTCCGCGGTGATCATGCCGAACCCGCAGGAGTTCAACCGTGCAGCACGAGACGACTCCCGGCAGCGCAGCGAGCGCACCGTGTACAGCTACGCGCGCGGCAAGACCGACGAGGTGAAGGACGCGGGCTCCGACACCACGACGACGCACTTCCTGAGGCCGCTCGGCACCGCGTTCCCGAGCGGGGCCGCGATCACCTGGCGCACCGAGCTGGGCGAGACGATCACCGCGGCCCGGCTGGCCTGGATCGGCCCGGACACGGCGACCCAGGACGAGGTGACCAACGCGACCGTCTACCTGCTCGTGCACGGCGAATTCCCGCTCGCCCGGCTGAACGAGCTGGTGCAGGAGCCCGGGAGCTCCTCGCCGCTCACGCGCGCTTCGCTCGCGCGCCTGGTGCACCCGGAACGCGACCTCGTTACCGGATCGCAGCCGGAGCTGCGCGTCCGCCTCTGCGAGGAGCTGGGCATCGGCGGCAGCGACGAGTCGCAGCTGAAGGCGCTCACCCTGCTCCGTCGCGCGCAGGCGTCCAAGGGCGTGTTCTCGATCGACGAGCTGTTCAAGAGCTTCGTGCTGACCGAGCCGCGCGCCCTCTCCCGCTGGGAGACGACGCTGAGCAGCTACCGCGAGGCGTCGGCGCTGTACGACGTGTTCGAGACGACGCGTCGCAAGCTGGACGTGCTCGCCGACGTCCCCGCGCGCGCCGAGCAGTACGCTGCCGCCGCGGAGGACGCGAGCGGCAAGCGCCGGCTGCTGGTGCCTGCCGAGGGCGAGCACGACCCGCGACTGCGGGTGTGGCTGGCCGAGCGGATCCGGGACTGGGTCTCCGGCCAGGTGGACGCGGTGCGCGACGAGAAGCGCGAGCACGAGGCGGAGCACCGCGCCGCGGAGGCCGAGGAGCAGGCAGCGCACCGCGCCCAGCAGGACGCCCTGTCGCGGCTCGCGGCGCTCGGCGGCGATCCCGCCGTCGCGTTGCGCAGGGAGCTGGAGTTCGCGGAGCGCGTGCTCGCGACCCAGCAGCGCGAGCGCGCCGCCGCCGACGCCCTGTTCTCCCGGGCCGGCCTCGCCGCCCCCGAGACGGCGGAGCAGCTCACCGAGCTGGCCGCGCGCGCCGAGGAGCTGCTCGCGGCGACCGAGACCGACGAGGACGAGAAGGCCCGCCGCTACGAGCTCGCAGGGCGCGTGGACGCGGCCAAGCGCGCCATCGCCGCGCTGACGGCCCAGAAGCGCTCGTTCGAGCAGCGCCGCAGCAACGTCCCCGCCGACGCGGACGAGCGTCGCCGTCGCATCGCCGACGGCACCGGCATCCCGGCCGAGGAGCTCCCGTACGTCGGCGAGCTGTTCGAGGTGGCGCCGGGCCGCCGCGACTGGACGCGCGCGATCGAGAGCGTGCTCGGCGAGGTCGCGACGCACCTCGTCGTCGACCAGCGCCGGTTCGCCGCGGTCCGCCGGTTCGTGAACGAGAACGACATGCGCGGGCGCATCGTCCTGGTTCCCGCCGTCCCCGGTGCCGCCCCCGAGCTCGAGCCGATCGAGAGGACCGTCCCCGCCCTGCTCCAGTTCGACACCGCGAGCCCGTACTTCGGCTGGCTGAACGACGAGCTCGTCGCGGACCGCAGCGTCCTGTGCGTCGAGACTCCCGAGGAGCTGGACGCGCCGCGGCCCTCCGGTGTGAAGGGCGCCGTCACGCGATCCGGGATGCGCTCGGCGGCGCGGAACAGGGTGATCAAGGACGACCGGCGCACCGACTCCTGGATCGGCCTCGACAACACCCAGCGCATCCAGGCCATCGCCGCGGAGCTCGCCGACCTCGAGCGCGAGCTGGCGGCGGCGCGTGCGGCGTCGGACGCGGCGGAATCCGAGCGCAGCGCCGCCCGCAGCCGCAGCGAGGCTCTCGCGTCCATCCGCACCGTGGAGTGGGCGTCGATCGACGTCGCGTCCGCCCGGCTGCGCGTCGACGAGCTCGCCGCGCAGCTGGATCGCGTGGCCGTCGAGCACCCGGAGGTCGGCGAGCTGCAGCAGGAGGCGGACCGCCACGACCGCGGCCGGCTCGCCGCCGCCAAGCGCGGCGCGGCCCTGCACGCGCGCATCGTGGAGCTGGAGGCGCGGCACGCCGACCTGATCGACATCGAGGACAGCGTCGCCGACGCCCTCGAGCGGAACACGCCGCTCAGCGCCGACGAGCGGCTGCTGCTCGGTACCCTGCCGTTCGCCGCGCCGCGCGAGGCCGCCGATGTCGACCGCAGGTACGCGGAGGCGCAGGCGGCGGTGCGCGACCAGATCGAGACCCACCAGCAGGCGATGGAGCAGCACGAGCGCCTCCTGCTGCTCACCTTCGAGCGCTACCGCGACCTGGACCGCTCCGCCGAGATCGACGCGACGATCGACAGCCTTCCCGCGGTGCTGGCCATCCACCGCGGGCTGGTCGAGGACGACCTCCCCCGCGCGAAGGCCGACTGGCTCGCGAAGGCGGGGGCGAGCATGGGCGACAGCCTGCGCGCCCTGCTGACCCAGATCGAGGAGGACGGCCACGCCATCCGCCGCGGGGTGCGCCCGATCTCCTCCGCCCTGGCCGGCATCGAGTTCCGGGAGGGCTCGACGCTCGATATCGACCCGCGCCCGGTCTCCAACAGCGACCTGCACGACTTCAAGCGCACGCTGCGCAAGCACACCGCCGGCACGCTCGGAGCGGACAGGAGGGACGCCGCGGCGATCGAGCGGGACTTTCTGGAGCTGCGCCGCGACCTGTCCCGCCTCGAGGAGCGTTCGCGGGCGGGCGAAGCGTGGCGCAGGCGCGTGCTGGACGCGCGCGAGCACTACCAGTTCCGTGCGATCGAGACCAGGACCGACGGGACGCAGGTCGTGCACGAGGGCGTCGCCGGCAAGTCCGGCGGCGAGGGCCAGGAGCTGATCGCCTTCGTCCTCGGCGCCGCGTTGCGCTACCGGCTCGGCGACGGGACGGACAGCGTGCCCACCTACGCGCCGATCGTGCTCGACGAGGGCTTCGTGAAGGCCGACAACGAGTACACCGGGCGTGCTCTCGCGGCCCTGCGCGGACTCGGTTTCCAGCTGATCGTCGGCGCTCCGCGGGACAAGGTGAACGCCTTCGAGGAGCACGTCGAGTCTGTGGCCTACGTCACCGGTGACCCGGCACGCCCCGGCCTCTCCCGGATCTACTCCCTCAGCATCCGCGAGGCGCTCGAGGGCGAGCGGCTGGGAGTGCTCACCGCCTAGCGCCCGCGCCCCGATTCGTGCCGGATGTCGCCTGCCGGACCCGCTCGGGCGACATTCGGCGAACATGCGCGGTCAGTGGAAGCGCACCTCGTCCAGCTCGATCACCTCGACGCCGGCGGCGGCGAGGTCCAGTTCGACGCGTTCGACGATCTCGGCCGCGGGGGCGTCGTCGTCGTAGGTCGCGTGCGCGCCCGCCGGGACGACCACGTCGAAGCCGCGCTCGGCCGCGCCGATCGCTGTCGCCTGCACGCAGTGCTCGCTCTGCAGCCCCGCGACGATCAGCGCGTCCACCCCCATCGCCCGCAGCACGTCGGCGAGGGCGGGGTTGGACTCGAACGCGTTCGGCGCGTCCTTGCGCACGATCGGCTCGCCGGGGCGCGGCGGGAAGACCAGCTCCCAGCCGGGCGTGCCCGGCTCGTCGGGGTCGCCGGGCGGTCCGTCGTTCTTCACGTGCACGATCGGGGCGCCCGCGTCCCGCGCCGCCTCCAGCAGCCCGGCGAGCACATCGCGCAGCTCGGCCGCGCCGGCGACCGCGCCGTCGCCCTCCAGCATGTTCCGCTGGACGTCCACCAGGATGAGCCCGTATCCCATGCGGTCCATCATGCGCCGCATTCGCTAGGGTCGTAAGACGTGAGGAGGTCAGCACGTGGCTGAGGATCACGGAAAGGCGACCCAGGCCGCCGTCCGCGAGCGCAACCTGACGACCGCGCTGCAGCTGGTGCTCTCCGGCGACGGCTCGGCGACGCGCGCGTCGATCGCCCGGCGGACCGGGCTCACCTCCGCGACCGTGTCCTCCCTCCTCTCCGGCCTCATCGCCGACGGGCTCGTGGTCGAGGGCAGCCTCGCCGAGAGCACGGGCGGCAAGCGCGCGACCACACTGCGCGTGGACGCCGGCCGGAACGTGCTGCTGTCGGTGATCGTCCAGCCGGGGCTCGTGCGCGGCGCGGTCCTCGACCTGCTCGGCGACGTGGTGACGACCGTGTCGCAGCGCACGGAGACGCCGGGCGCGCTCGACGACGTCCGGGCCGTCGTGCGCCGTCTGGCCGCGTCAACGACCGCGCGCGTCGCCGCGGTGGGCGTGCAGGTGCCCGGCATCGCCGACGGCGGGCTGATCCGCGAGAGCGTCCAGCTCGGCTGGGTGGACGTCGACCTCGGCAGGGAGCTGTCCGGCATCGTCTCCGCGCCCGTGCACCTCGTGAACGACGCCGACGCGGAGGCGATCGCCGACTACGCGGTCTCCGACGAGTTCGGCGCCAACCAGCTCTTCGTCTCGCTCTCCACCGGCGTCGGCGCCGCCGTGATCGTCGACGGCGACGTGCTCGCCGGGGCGGCCCACCGCGCTGGCGAGATCGGCCACGTGCCCGTGCTGTTCGGGGACGACGCGCCGGTGTGCGCGTGCGGCAACCGCGGCTGCCTGGAGGAGCTGGTCTCGGTGACCAGCCTGCTCGGGCTCCCCCACGGCACCGACCTCGAGTCCGTGGACGTCGGCGCGCTCGCGACGCAGCCGGAGTCGCGCGAGCGGATCGCGGCCGGCGCGCGCATCCTGGCCAGGGCGCTGCTCATGCTCGGCGCCGCACTGGACGTGCCGAATGTCGTCCTCGGCGGCGCTGCCCCGAAGCTCGGGCCGGAGTTCATCGCGCACCTGCGCTCGGAGGCGGCACGGCATCCCGTGCGCGCGGCCATGCCGCTCAGCTTCCGCTACGCCAAGACCGCCCTGGAGCAGCCGTTCCGCGGGGCTGCGCAGCACGCGCTGCAGTCGACGCTCGGCGTCAGCTGGGCTCGCTGAGCAGGCGCAGCAGCGCGGCGCCGCGCTCGCGGTCGAGCCCGAACGTGGAGATGTCGGCGTAGCGGGCGTCCGGACGCTCACCCAGGTCGACGACGAGGACGAGCGCGCACGAGCCGCGCACGGCGTCGACGACGGCGCGCGACCAGGCGGCGGACCCGATGTCCGCGCCGAGCACGACCACAGGCGTCGCCGTCGCCAGGATCAGGTGCGGGTCGTCCGCCGGACCGGCGACGACCTCCGGGTTCCGCTCCCACCGGGCGGCGGCCGGCGATCCCGGCTCGCCCCATGCCTCGGCCAGTGTGTACCAGCGCGGGACACCGAGCCGCTCGTTGCCGAGACTCTCCAGCCGCACGACGGTGCAGCGGACCCGCACCTGCGGCAGCGCGTCCCGCACGCCCGGCGCGAGCAGGAAGCCGGCTGCGCCACGCCCGGCGAGGGCGTCGGTGCGCGGCCGGTCGGCGAGGAGGGTCATCAGGACACCCCGAGCTGCGCGGAGAGCACCATGACGACGCAGCCGCGCAGCACGATGTCTCTCCCCTGGCTCGTCATCCGGAGAGTCACGTCCGAGTGGAAGCCGGCCATCGTCCGATTGCGGAGCGTCTCGCGGAGCGCGTCGATCACGGGGCCCGCGAGCAGTTCCTCCGGGCCGGCCAGGACGACCTCGGACAGGTTGAGCGCGCCGACGATGGGGGCGAGCGCGACGCCCAGGCGCTGACCCGCCTCGCGGAGCACGGGCTCCGCCTCCCTGCCTGCGGCGATCGCGTCGGCGACGCGCGCCTCGAGCCGCGGGACGGCGAGCCATGCCTCCAGGCACTTCTCGCGATCGTACGGCGCCGCGGCGCCGTCGTCGGTGCCGACCATCACCTGGCCGATCTCGCCCGCCGCGAACCGGCTGCCGAAGACCAGTGCCCCGGCCACCAGCAGCCCGGAGCCCACGCCGTGGCCCACCTTCACGAGCATCATGTCGCCCTGCGCGTCGGCGAAGCCGTGCTCGGCCAGCACCGCGACGTTGGCGTCGTTCGCGACGAAAACCGCGAGCCCGGTCCGCTCGGCGATCCGGCGCTGCAGCGGGACGTCGCTCCAGCCCAGGTTCGGGGCGGCGGCGACGGTGCCGGAGGCGTCCACGATGCCCGGCGAGCCGATCCCGATGCCGAGGATGGGCGCCGTCGCCTTCTCGACCAGGGTGTCGACGAGCGCGAGCACCTTGGCGGTCGCCTCCTCTCCCCTGCTGCCGGCGAGTGCGATCTCCGCGGTCTCGAGGAGCTTGCCGTCGATGTCGAGGACGGCGCCGCGGAACACGCTGTGCTCGCTGAGATCCACGCCGATGATCTGGGCAGCCTGCCGGTTGACGTCGAGCAGGACCGCCGGCTTGCCGGGCCGCGCGTCGTCGCGCTGGCCGAGCTCGACCACTAGGCCCTCGGCGATCAGCTCCCCCACCAGGTCGGAGATGGTGACGCGGGTCAGGCCCGTCTCCCTGGCGAGGTCGGCGCGTGAGGCGCGGCCGGAGCGGTACAGCGACTGCAGCACGAGCGAGCGGTTGTGGTGCCTCGCGTGCTCGGGGAGCACCTTGCTGCGCGGCCGGAGTGCGCGGCCGGGCACCATCGCGCCGTCGCCGGGCACCGGGCGGGGCTCGGTGGCGGTCTGGCGGCGTGCTTCGTCGAGGAGCATGTTTGTTAGTAAAGTAGACAATCAAAGTGTGCGCAAGGGTTCGGCAGAATTTTCCCGCTCCTGAGCCCGTTTGGGACGCCTGTCCCCGCGCGAGCACGGGGCAGTCGTACCGAAACGGCCCACTCGCGGGCGTGCACTTCGGACAGCGGCCGAGGATACGCGAACGGCCCGCACCGAAAGGGTGCGGGCCGTTCGCGGTGGTGCTGCTACTTGCTCGAGGAGTTCCCCTCGGCCGCGAGGGCGGCCTGCAGAGCCTGCTGCAGCCTCTCGTCCGCCGCGCCGTACGCCGCCCAGTCGCCGGCCTTGAGGGCCGCCTGGCGGTCGGCGAGCGCCTGCTTCGCCTGCTGCAGCGCCTGCTGCAGGGCGGCGTTGTTCTGGCCGCTGGTCGAACCGGAGCCTCCTCCGGTGGAGCCGGAGCCGCCACCCGTGGAGCCGGAGCCGCCGGACGTGCCGCCGTTGCCGGTCGACGGAACGTTATTGTCTCCTGCCGTCGCTCCGGAGTCGCCGCCGAACAGCTTGTCGAGCGCCTGGTCGAGCGTGTCCTCGAACGCGATCTGGTCGCCGAAGGCGACGAGCACCTTCTGCAGCAGCGGGTAGCTCGTCTCGCCCGTCGACTTGACGTAGACCGGCTGGACGTAGAGCAGACCGCCGCCGACCGGCAGCGTCAGCAGGTTGCCGTTGATGATCTCCGTCTTGCCCTGTCTCAGCAGGTTGAGCGCTTGCGAGACGGCCGTGTCGGAGTCGAAGTTGTTCTGCACCTGCCCGGGCCCCGGGACGGTGTCGCTCGATGGCAGGGACAGGAGTCTGAGCTTGCCGTAGCCGGACGCCACCGTGCCCTTCGTCGCCCCGGCGTCCGCGTCCACCGCGAGATAGCCCTTCAGCACCGATCGCGAGGAGTCCCCCGCCGCCTGCGGGATGAACGTGGAGTACAGCGAGAACGACGGCGCCTTCTGGCCCGGCATCTGCATCGTCAGGTAGTACGGCGGCTGCAGGGTCGGGTCGCTCGGCGACGACGTCGGGTCGTTCGGGGTGGTCCAGGCGTCCTCACGCGAGTAGAACGAGCCGGCGTCCGTCACGTGGTACTGGCCGAGCACCGAGCGCTGCACCTTGAACAGGTCCTGCGGGTAGCGCACGTGGCTGAGCAGCTGCGCGCTCATGTCGCCGACCGGCTTGACCGTGGTCGGGAAGACCTTCTCCCAGGTCTTCAGGATCGGGTCCTTGGCGTCCCAGGCGTAGAGCGTGACCGAACCGTCGTAGGCGTCGACCGTCGCCTTGACCGAGTTGCGGATGTAGTTGATGTCGTCGAAGGCGTATGCCGGCTTCGGCGTCTCCGTGTCGGCGATGGCGTCGCTCAGGCTGCCGACGTGCGAGTACGGATACTGGTCGCTCGTGGTGTAGCCGTCGATGATCCACTTGATCCGGCCGTCGACCACCGCGGGGTAGGCCTGCGAGTCGAGGGTCAGGTACGGTGCGACCTTCTGCACGCGCTTGATGGGGTCGCGGTCGTAGAGGATCTGCGAGTCGTCGTTCACGGCGTCGGAGAGCAGGATCTGCTCGTCCTGGAACTTGAGCGCGTACACCAGCCGCTTGAAGACGTTGTCGAGCTTCGGGCCGCCGTTGCCGCTGAACGTCGTGTAGGTCTGCTGGGCGTCGTTCTCGCCGCCCGGGTAGTCGAGCTCGACGGGCTTGCTGCCCTTCGGCGCGCCGACGATCGAGTAGGTCGGCGACTGCTGGCCGAAGTACACCCGCGGCTCGTACTCCCCGAGCGAGCCCTGCACCGGGATGCCGGACTCCAGGAAGACCGGCTGGCCGTCCGTCGACCGCTTGTTGCCGTACGCGGCCACCATGCCGTAACCGTGGGTGTAGACGACGGTGTCGTTGAACCAGCTGCGGCTGGTCAGCCCCGACTGGTTGAGCTCGCGCACCGAGACCACGGCGTCCTGCTGGTTGCCCTCGATGGCGTAGCGATCGACGTTCAGGGTCCGCGGGAACGAGTAGTACTGCCGGAACTGCTGCAGCTGCTGGAACGACGGGCTGACGACCGCGGGGTCGATGATGCGGATCTGCGCGGCGGTCGCTGCGTCCTTGCGGAGCGCGCCCGGCTGGGCGTTCGTCGACGCGTTGTACGGGATGACCTCGATGTCGCTCAGCCCGTAGGCGTCCCGCGTCGCGTTGATCGAGTCCTGGATGTACGGGGTCTCCAGCGTCTTCTGGCTCGGGTCCACCTGGAACTTCTGGATGATCCACGGGTAGACCGCGCCCACGACGATGGCCGCGATGATCAGCAGCGCCGTGCCGACCATCGGGAAGCGCCAGCGGCCGACGAACGCGGTCACGAAGAAGAGGATCGCGACGAACACCGCGGCGCCGGCGAGCACGGCCCTGGCCGGGATGGTCGCGTTGACGTCCGTGTACGCCGCGCCGTTCACGAGGTCGTTGACGTTGGAGTCGGTGACGGTCGCATACCGGTCGAGCCAGATGCTGATGCCCTGCAGCAGCAGGTAGAGGCCCGCGATGATCGAGATCTGCACGCGCGCGGACTTGGAGATGCGCACCTCGCGGCCGCTTACCCGGATGGAGCCGTACAGGTAGCAGGTGGCCAGCGTCGCGATCAGCGAGATGAGCACGACCGCGGAGGCGAACCCGACGGCGCTGCGGTAGAACGGCAGCGCGAACAGGTAGAAGCCGATGTCGAGGTGGAAGAGCGGGTCGGTCTTGCCGTACGACGTCCCGTTCAGCCAGAGCGCGGCGGTCTGCCAGCGGCTCGCGGCGGAGACGCCGGCGAAGATGCCGAAGACGATCGGGATGCCGTACATCGCGAGCCGGCGCAGCGGCTCGATGACCTGCTGGTAGCGGTCGAGCTGCGTGTTCAGCTTCGCGTAGACCGGGCGCAGCCGGTAGGCCAGCTGGATGGACAGCCAGAGCGGGACGGCCATCCCGAGGAATCCGACGAAGAACATCGCGATGCCGGCCAGCCACTGCGTGGTCAGCACGTTCAGGAAGCCGACCTGCTGATACCAGAGGATGTCGGCGTACAGGCCCGCGAACACGAAGAACAGGATGATCAGCGCCACGATCACACCGAGGGTGATCCAGACGGCCGCGCGGCGGCGTCCTGCTGGTCGAACTGCAGCTGTTGAAGTCACGTGTGGCCCTCTTGCTCTCGCGTGGCGGTCAGACAACCATCCTAGGGCGGCGTCGCTGCGAGAAAGCTGCGCTCCACCCGTCCACCGCTTGTGGGTTCGCCGTACGCCGCGTGCCGGTCAGCCGGTCGCGCCGCCGCCGAGCACCTCGCGCACGCCGGAGACGAGAAGCCCGGCGGCGCCGCGCTCCTTCGCCGTCGCCGCCGCGCTCTTCGACGGCACGACATGCGCGAGGACCGGCTTCGACCGCCCCGTGAACGTCTTCCAGACCTCGGCGGCGGCGCCGTAGTCCAGCCCCAGCCAGTCCCACAGCCCCTCGGTGCTCGGCAGGAGGTCCGCGTCCGCCTGCACCCCGCTCGCGTAGTAGTAGCCCCAGGTGCGGTAGCCGTGCGCCGTCGCGGCCTGCGCCCACTGCGTCGCGGTGCAGAAGCCCTTGGCGACGAAGGTCCGCTTCGGGGTCGGCGACGCGGCCATCAGCGCGAACAGCTCGTCGAAGTGCGAGGCCGGCACCACCTTCGGGTCGACGAAGATCGCGTGCGTCGCCGCGTACGCTCTCACCAGCTCCTCGAACCGCAGGTACGGCTGAGCCGGCTGCGAGGGGTCCGTCGTCTCGGCCGCGCTGATCCGGTGATCGCGGATCTCGTCCCAGGTGTGCTCGGCAGCCACGAAGCCGCTGGTGCCGGAGGTGCGGTCGAGGGTCGCGTCGTGCAGCCCGAACCAGACGCCGTCCCGCGAGCGGGCCAGCGAGATCTCCAGAGCGTCGACGCCGAGGTCGACGGAGTTGCGGTAGCCGAGCATCGACATCTCCGGCCAGTCGAGCGACCCGCCGCGGTGCGCGACCGTGAAGACGCCGGAGGCGACGAGCCGGTCGGCGAGGACGCCGCCCGCCGGCCGCTGAAGCAGCCGGGGCAGCACGAGCGCGCTGCCGCCGGCGATCGCCGCGACTCCGACGCCGACGGCCCCGCCGATCAGGGCGCGGCGGGAGACGGTGCGGCGCGGCTGCTCGTCGTCCATCCCGGCCGCCGACCGCTCACGACGCCGGGCAGGTGGGCAGGCCGGCGGTGCTCGCGCCGCCGCTGACGGCCTTGAGCACCTTGAGCGAGTCGCTCAGCGTCTTCACCGCGAACACGTGCAGGCCGTCCGGGATGTGGCCGGTGACTTCGTCGCAGTTCGAGGCGGGGGCCAGGAAGTAGCTGGCGCCTCCGGTGTCCCGCGCGGCGTACATCTTCTGCCGGATGCCGCCGATCGCGCCGATCGTGCCGGTGTTGTCGATGGTTCCGGTCCCTGCGACCCGCTTGCCCCCGTTGAGCTCGCCCGGCGTCAGCTTGTCGATGATGCCGAGCGCGAACATCTGCCCGGCGCTCGGGCCGCCGACGTTGTCGAGCTGGATCTTGACGTCGAACGGGAAGGTGTAGTCCATCCCGGCGCCGATGCCGAGGACGGTCTGGCTGCCGGACCGGGTCGGCGTCAGGGAGACCGTGGACGCGGCGCCGTCGCGCACGATGCCGATCTCCGCGGCCTTGTCCGTCCCGTTCTTCGCGACCAGGTCGCGCAGGCCCTGGATGCTCTTGACCGACTCCCCGTTGACGCTCGTGATCTCGTCGCCCTCCTTGAGGACCTTCGCGGCCGGGGTGCCCGTGATCACCTGCTTGACGGCGACGGCCTGGGGGAAGTCGTAGCCGAGCTGGTTGAGGGCGGCGGCCACCGCATCCTGCTGCGAGTCCACCATCAGGGCGGCGTTCTGCGCGTTCGACTGCTCGGTGGTCGTCCCGGGCGGGAACACCGCGTCCACCGGCTGCACGGCCCTGCTCGGGTCGAACCAGGCGCGGATGATGTCCAGCCAGCTCGGCCGCGAGTCCGGGTTGCCGACGACGGAGACGGTCAGCAGGTCGAGCGAGCCGGAGGTGGGGTAGGTGGTCTTGCCCGGGATGGAGATGAGTGGTTTCGCATCCTTCGACGGGTCGCTGCCGACGCTCTGGTCGGTGCCGAGCGTGTTGAACACCGGGCCGGGCTGCTCGATGACGAACGGCGCGGGCGCCAGCGCGAGCACCAGCGCGAGCACGACGGCCACGGCCACGGCGACCCAGCCGATGACGACGCGACGCGACGGAGCGACCCGGCCGCCCCCTCCTGCCGGGCTCACGGGCGTGTCGTCGTCGGTGAAGAGGGTCACGTCTCGTCGGGTCCTTCGCGTCGTGTTCGCCACGGGCGCACTGTCCGTGAGGCTGCCGGATGCGATTCCCACCCGGCTCGTGGCTGTCAGCAGCTAGCGTAGATGGCAAGCCTGGAAAGCCGTAATGAACCGGCGCACACACTTCGAGACGAGGGGCGCTCACGATGGCCGACGATCCGAACAAGGACCCGGACGACGAGTTCCGGGACATGCTGCGCGAGTTCCTGTCGGGGAACTCGTCCATCGACCCCTCGCAGCTCGCGGGGGCCGCGGGCCTTCCGAACGACCCCGCCAGCATCCAGCAGCTGCTCGGCCAGCTGCAGAACGCGCTGATGACCCCGGGCGGCGGCATCAACTGGGACCTCGCCCAGCAGCAGGCCCGCGCGCTCGCCTCCGAGGGGGCGCACGCGGTCACGCCCGCCGAGCGGGCGGCGATGGAGCAGGCGTTCCACGTGGCGGCGCTCTGGCTCGACGAGGCGACCACCGTCGCCGAGCTGCCCGGCAGCCCGGAGCTGATCGGGCGCGCGGAGTGGGCACGGCAGACGATGCCGATCTGGACGCAGCTGGCGGAGCCGGTCGCGCTCAGCATCTCGGACGCCCTCACGCGCGTGCTCACCGAGCAGGCGCCGGAGGAGATGCAGGGCATGATCCAGAACGCCGGGCAGGTGATGCGCTCGATCGGCGGCGCACTGTTCGCGATGCAGCTCGGCCAGGTGGTCGGCCAGCTCGCCAAGGAGGTCGTCTCCGGCGGCGACATCGGCATCCCGCTGCTCCCGGAGGGCACGGCGGCGCTGCTGCCCCAGAACGTCGACGAGTTCGGCGACGGCCTGGACATCCCCACGGACCAGGTGCAGCTGTACCTCGCGGTGGGGGGGGGCGGGCGGGGCCGGCGGGGGCGGCGCGCGCCGTGGCGGCGGCGGCCGGGGCTCAGGCCGAGCACCGCCGGCGCGCGCGGG